>CAIPFN010000183.1 GCA_903864265.1 uncultured Bacteroidales bacterium
CAAAAACTAACTCTATTTCTTTGGTGTCTGTATCAACAAGAGCAATGGCTATTTCAACAATGGCATCTGTCTTTCTGTAAAATCCTGTGGTTTCTATGTCTACTACTAATAATTTCATAGTGCAAAACTACGAATAATTAATTTAAAATGCAATATTATTTTTAAGCAGCTCTCCTAGACCTATCATAATAGGTGCTATAAACATCACCAGATAATCCAAAGTCTATTATAACAATGGTATCATGACCATCTCTTTTTACTAAACCATATGTACTTAGTCTATCAAGGTCCCCTGCTGTTTCTATACTACCAGCAAATTTTAGTATTAGCCTAACCAATCTTTTCATCAAAATTAAAGCTGATGCTTGACTGATTGAATTATTTTTTTATCCGTAAAGGCTTGATGTCGCTTTCCATTTGTTCCAACGTTTCCTGGATATCAGCTTTTTCATAAAAAACTGCCTGGAGTGCAGATTGGGTGATCGTATACCAACGTTCGTTGTAATCGACCTGGAAAACTTTAGCAAACGCTACACTTCCCATAAAGTACTTGTACAACGGATGATCGATATAGCCGAGTTCGATAGCCACACTTTTTCGTGTTGGCATCGCAATTCCTGTGCTGGTCCACACTTTCATTCCTTCTTTGCCGGTAAGGTAACTCATCAACTTCCAGGTTTCCGGTTTGAGATGATTTTCTTTTGCGGAGCTATACGAAACGGTAAAGGCAATGGTAGCCATTTGTTTGCCTTTTGGCAGATAAGCAATTTTATACTTTACATCTTTAAACTGATCTTTCAGCTGTGGCAAAAACCATCCGCCGGATATAAGCATGGCGGCGCGTTTGCGGCCAAAAACCTCTTCAGTATTGTTCATGCTAACTTGCGAAGGCATGGTAGCAATATTCTTTTGGTATAATCCGTAATAAAATTCCAGGGCTCCTTTAAATTCTGGGGTATTGATAGAGAGGTTTCCTTCCTTATCCTGGAAACTGCCCATATTCTGGTACACGAAAGGCATCAGCTTATCGATAGAAGGCTCAACTACAAAACCATACTGATCAATTTTGCCATCACCATCGGTATCCTTGGTTAACTTTCTTGAAAATTCTTCCATTTCAGCCCAGTCTTTTGGTGGACCGGTCAGGCCTGCGGCTTTAAACATTTCTTCATTGTAAAACAGAACGAAAGGGCCAAAATCTTTTGGGATGCCATAGATTTTCCCGTTTTTGGTGAATGCATCCAGGAACTGAGGATAAAAATCGGCTAAATCGAAAGTGGTATCTTTTTCGATAAATTCGTTGAGTGATTGCAACACATCATATCGGAGATAGGAAGGAGCCAGCCAGTCTTTGATATAAAAAATCTGCGGGGCTGAATGCGTGCCCAGCATCAGCTGTATTTTCTCGGAATAATTTCCCGGAATAAGTTCGAACTTAACTTTGGTTTCAGGATACTTTTCAGTAAAACAATGCAGCAACGAATCGGTAAGCCTTTTCTCCGAAGGATTTGATTGCCAGCTCGAAAAACGGATGGTGTTTTCTTTATCTTTGACACATGAGGTTATCATAGCCAGAAAAGAAGCCAGCAATATAAATATGAATCTGCTTTTTGTCATACAAAAATGATGTGTCGGATTATTCAGGCTTAGAGTATATAGTTCTCAATTTTACCGGCATCGTCCTGAAACCTGATTTCAGACGAAAGAGTGTTCATATCGATGTGCAGAATGCAACTCTTTTCATTTTTTTTCCAGGATAGATGTATTTCCGTATCTGGAGAATTTAGCACAGAAAATTCACCATTAAAGGCCGGGTATTCGTTTCGGAACCCGATAAGTTTCAGAAGGCGTTGAACAACCGGTTTCTCTGTAGCCTTTTCAATTTCGGCAACACTGAAGTTCTGGCGGTTAATTTCCCGGCCTTCGCCTGTTAAAGTTACATTTTCAATGTCATTTTCCCCGGCCAGTAATCCTACATAATAAACCTGCGGAATACCGGGGGCAAAAAACTGAATCGCCCTTGCGGCTATGTATGCATCGTCATCGCAATCAAGCAGCGAATAGTAGGAGCCCCTGATCTGGTGAACATCGAAGCCATCATCCGCTTTGTGCTTGTCAGAAAAAACAAGGCTTAAGTTAGCTCCTCGATCCATGCAAATATCGATTAATTTTCTGGCTTTTTCGGCATTAATCAATCCATCCAAATCCGGTTTTACAGGAACTCCATCGTGGCAATCGAGCATGGTAAACTGCTTATGAGGCCTCACTTTAAGATATTCACATAATTTTGAGCTCGTCCTGTTAATAAGGGAATCCAGAATAGTGTAAGGCAAAATGAAATCGTAAATCCAATATCCGCGTTGTGCAAGTTTAAACTGGGTAATGAAATTAGCATGGACTTCGGGAAGTAGTTCAATTCCAAGTGGATTGGCTATATCTGAAATCCATTCCAGGAACTGGTAAATTTCAGGTTCGATAAAAAAGCAGCTGGTTCCTGATTTTTTCGTGATATATCCGACGGCATCAAGCCTGACAACCTTAACATTTTGTTTTCTGAAATTAACAAGGAATTCCTTCAGTATCCGTCGGGTAAGATTTGAATTTGTATCGAGATCAATTTGCTCCGAAGGATCCTGTTTTCCAAAAGTAGTCCAAATGTTCTCCGTTTCATTGCTATTCTCAATGCTAAAAGTAGAAAAAGGAATGGTCCGGCGTCGGAACATTTTGGCAATATCTTCTTCTACCGGTTTTCCATCCGGCCATATTTTATCAAGAGTAATAAACAAATCAGCAAACTCCGACTGTTTTCCTTTTTCCAAATAATCCTGAAACCATGCCGATTGCCTCGAAATATGATTCACCATCAGGTCTAACGTCACATCGAAGTTCTCGCTGATGATCTTGATGTCGTCCCATGTACCAAATTCAGGTGCAATTTCCATGTAAGTTAAGGGTGCAAAACCTCTGTCGCCTGATGATGGGAAAGGTGGCAAAATGTGAATTCCACCTCTGAAAATACCAGGAAAGTGTTTTAAGAGGACGTTGTTGAGTGTTTTCAAGTCGCCTCCCAGAGAATTGGGATAGGTAATTAGTTGAACCTGGTTTTTAACGGACATTATGTAATTTTTTTATTCAGGTAGTATTACGTCGTATTCTTTTGTAATCACAAAATCAGCCAGTTGCCTGTGTCCCGCAATGATTTTGTGCTCGGTTAATAAAATCTGTTCGGTAAATAAATCCTTAATTTCATTTCCCCGGTTTCTTTTTGTACGATGCTCCAAGGTATCCAGCCTGTTTCGGGCAATAAAAATCCGGGTATCCAGATTTTTAAGCAGCGATGTATATGTTCCTTCAGCTATAACTACTTTAACGCCGATTAAATTGATTTTTACTTCCTCAATGGAGTTTTCGTTGTAGTCAATTAAAGGTTTGGTTATTTCATCTTTCCAATTTATAGCATCCTTAAGGTTATTGTCCAGTATGTCAAACTTAATCTCTGCATGCGGCCCCAACCATTCAGTGTCTTCTTTTCTTTTTAAATCATTCGATTTTGGTGGCAAATGAAAATAATCATCCTGTGCGAGAATAACAGTTAAGATCCCGTATTTCCCTAACTCCTCGGCTATAGCCAGAGCTGTTTCCGATTTGCCGCTTCCCGATTCGCCTGCAACCGAAATCGTATAACGTGCAGATTTGCTCTTTATTCGTTCAACTATCTGTGATACAATTGTATAAGCTGCTTTCTTGTGATGTTCTTCAAGTATAATAATATCGCCTTTCATGTTCTTTTGTAGGAGAATTAATAATTTAGATGATTCGTTGTTTTTACATCCCGGTAAATCAGGACAAATGGTGATCAATTTAATATGGGTTAAAAAAATCTTCCATATTTAAATTAATACCTGTAGTTGATTGAAATTTAGTGATAGGCTAAGAGTTTTCCAATCAGGAAACAGAACCCTCTATGACCTTTGAACCGGGGTTGGCACATTATAAAAAAGAGTATTGAATGTGTTAAATTCAACTTCTTGTATTTGACTTAGAACAGTTGGATTTCAGAGAAAAAAAGTTTGAAAAGGGGAGGCTCAAATTCCCAACCTCAACGATAGGAATTATGAGCCTTACCCCCTCTGACAAACAAATCTAACCAAACCAATGAATTAAGACTTTCTGTTATTTAAATTCTGTTACTTGTATCCCTCATTCTGTTTCAGGTTTTTATTGGCTCCTATCTGTTGACTTGGGATTGGAAACAAGGCTCTGAATGGTTCGGAGACGCCTTTCATGTCCCATGCAGCGGTGAATTTGCCGAATCGGATCAGGTCATTCCTGCGGAGAAGCTCCCAGGTAAATTCACGTCCACGTTCGTCGAGCAGTATGTTCAGATCGATTGATGGCAATGCCCTGAGCGGATCACCGGCTTCGAAAGCACGGGCTCTTACCGAATTGACCAGGTCTAATGCGGAGGATCCTTTCGGATCGCTCCCTCCATTCAGAATGGCTTCTGCTTTCATCAAAACAACATCCGCATAACGGAATATGGCGAAATCATTATTCAGGAAATAAAGTGGGCCTGCACCACCAGGAATATACTTCAATACTCTTGCACCATCAGTTTCAGCGGCATTATCAATGCCTTCGGCTGTGGTGTATTCAGGAGTGAAAATCAATGGTGTAACCCCATCTCTGCAATACAATATTTCGCCATTAGGGCCTAATTGCTGGCCAACCAGGAAAATATAGTTGCGTTTATCAGTGGATGTAAACTTCTCGTAGAAGCTCTTGGTTGTCGAAAAACCATTCCAGCCACCGCTTGTTAATCCAAACTGAGGACCCTGGTTGTAATGCAAGGTGAAAAAATGAATGTAATACCCCGAGCCCCAGGTGCTTGTTGTAGCATTATCGCGGAAAGCGTAAATGTTCTCCGGGCTGTTGTCGTTATCATAATTGAATATTGATTTATAATCATCAGCCAGATGATAGACGCCTGCATCAATTATTTTATTGCAATATTCAATGGATTTATCCCACTGTGCTGCTCCTGTAAAAACCTTGGCATTAATGTATAACTTGGCCAACAGGAAATTTGCAGCATTTACATTTACCCTTCCTATTTCGCTTGTTGCCGGCAAAATAGCAGCGATTTCTTTCAGTTCGGTTTCCAGGAAAGCAAATACTTCGGCACGGGTATTATTTGAAGGCGGATTAGATGGATCCACAACATCGGTTATAATAGGCACATTTCCGAACATGTCGATCATGTTGTAATAATGGAATGCGCGTACAAACCTTGCTTCCGCTTCAATTATATCAACATCAGTTCCTGTAAGCCCTGAACCCTTCAGAGCTTTAATAAAAAGGTTTGCCTGGGCTATACCTGAGGATAAATTGTTATATGCGTTGTTGATCTCACCGTTCTCAACAGTCCATGTGTGTTTGTGTAAGCTCTGCAAATCGATTGATTTCCAGTCGCCACCTCGGGCAGGCACAACAGCCTCATCAGTGCACGATTCGTTTACTTTAAACAAACCGTCCATATAGCAACCGGCAGTCGAATAAACGCCTGACAAGCCGCCCAGCAGATCACTCTTGGTTTGATACGCATTTTGATCGGTGAGCTGGCTCTTGGGATTCATATCGAGCTTGGTACAACTTATGGCAGTCAGTACAACCAGAAGCAATATATATGTTATTTTTTTCATGATTCTTATGTATTAAAAGTTAATGTTTAAACCAACAGAAATGCTGCGCGCTTTAGGATAATTGTTGTAATCGATTCCTACTGAAGAGGCTGAAGAATTTCCTGCATATGTGTTTACTTCAGGATCGTAACCTGTGTATTTTGTGATTACAAAAAGATTCTGACCGGTACAATAGATTCTGGCTTTCAATTCTGTTCCGATTTTAAGTTTGAGGTTATAGCCCAATGTCAGGTTGTCGAGGCGCAAGAAATTACCTTTTTCGAGCCAGCGTGTCGATGAATAATTGTAAGCGGCATGTGCAACGCCGGCAGCGCCTTCCTGGCTTACATTCTGGCCGGGTAAACGGTTCGTCTGTGATATTTCGGCTCTTGTATTGTTGTAGAGCTCGTTGCCAAAGCAACCTCTGAAACCGATATTCATATCAAAATCATTGTATCTTAAGGTTGAGCTCAGTCCATAAGTAGCTTTTGGAAGAGCATGTCCGATAATTTGTTTATCCTTATCGTCAATTACGCCATCAGTATTCAAATCGGTAAATATTTCTTTTCCGGCATTGTCCAGTCCTAAATATTCGTAGCCATAGTATGAACCATAAGGTTCTCCTACACGGATAATCTGTATTCCCTGGCCCGGTGCTCCGGCCCCGCTGATAGCGCCTGTATGAATATCAGAGCCTTCGTAAAGTTTAGTGATTTCATTTTTGTTGCTGGCTATATTGAAATCCAGATTCCATTGCAGGTTTTCTTTCTGAATGGCTTTCACCCCAATGCTGAATTCAATCCCTTTATTGGTCATTTCACCAATATTATCAAGATATACCGAAGAAACTGCAGGCTGAACGGCAACTAATTCAACAAGGAGTTTTGTGGTATTTTTGTTGTAATAATCGAGTGTTCCATACAAACGTTGTTTGAAGAATCCGAAATCAATACCAACATTGGTTTGTTTTGTTTCCTCCCATTGTAATCCCGGATTTGGAATTGTATTGGCATTGTATCGCGAATAATACGTGTTTCCGAAATATGAACCGCCCATTTGATTAACTGAAAGCGTTGACATAAAACGGTAGTTCCCGATTTCCTGGTTACCTGTCCCTCCATAACCTAATCTTACTTTCAAATCAGAAAAGAGGGTATTGTTTTTCAGGAATTCTTCGTTAATTGCACGCCATGCAAAACCTACCGAAGGGAAAAGTCCATACTGGTTATCTTTGCCAAAACGCGATGAGCCGTCGGTACGCAAAGTTGCCGTAAGCATATAACGGTCGCTGTATGAATAATTTACACGTCCGAAGAAAGAAATCAGCCTGTTAGCTTCATTAACGATGTTGATGGTTTTTGTACCGGTTACATCCATGCTGTTGTAACCCAGGTTATCGTTGCTATATCCTTCGGCGGTTGTATTAGTGAAATAATTATCATATTGCTGCCATGAGTAACCACCTAACACATTTACCAAATGCTTGTCAATTTGCTTATTGTAGGTGAGGTAAAACTCCAGTAATTTGCTGGCGTTAGTCTGGTCGGTATTTATTCCCCTGCCGTGAACATCTTTTCCTATCGAAGATGCGATGGGCTGATAAATATTCCGTTGCTGCGCATCACGGTCATAGGCCAGATTCAGTTTTGCCTTTACCTCGCTGAAAAGGCTGACTTCCGTTTCCAGATTTCCGATTACGCGGTTACCGTCGGTTATATCGGTTACCTGGTTCTGCAGAGCAACAGGGTTGCGCACATCATTTGAATATTCATGGTAGGTGCCATCCTCATTTTTTACCGGCTGAGTTGGATCCATTTTAAATATATTGTTCAACACTCCTCCTCTGAAACCTCCGGTTTGTTGTTCAATCAGGTTACTGGAATTGTAATTGGTGTTAGCCAGGTTGAACTGGAATTTCAGCTTGTCGTTCAAACATTTCTGGCTTACGTTTACACGTGCATTGTACCTTTTCATATCGGTGCCAATAATGATACCGGCCTGATTTTGAGTTCCAAGCGAAACCCTGTATTGTGTTTTTAGACTTCCACCGCTGAAAGCTACATTATGACTTTGTGAGTAGGCCGTGCGGTAAATTTCGTCCTGCCAGTCGGTATTTGCAGTGCCAAAAGTGGCAGATAAACCTTTTGAAGTAACCGCACTTTTATACTCATCGGCTGAAAGGATATCCAGTTTCTTAGGAAGTTTGCTCATTCCGAAAGATCCATCATAGCTTAATTTCACTTCACCGGCAGCCCCTTTTTTGGTAGTTATCATAATTACACCGTTGGCGCCGCGTGAACCGTAAATAGCAGTTGCCGAAGCATCCTTCAAGATGGTCATGGTTTCAATATCTTCAGGAGCGAGCATTACCAATGGATTGATACTCCCGTTGTTAAGCCCGTTATCGGAATTGGAGTTCAGGTTAAGCTGTTTCCGGTTATTGTCGACAGGAACACCATCAATTACAAAAAGGGGTTCGCTTCCCGCCGTAATGGAGTTGGTTCCACGTATGCGGATGCTGGAAGAACTTCCTGGTTGACCATTGGTGGAAATTATCTGAACGCCGGCAGTTTTCCCATTTAAAAGTTGCTCGGGCGAAAAAGCCATTCCTTTATTAAATTTATCAGAGCTAACGGTTGTAATTGCGCCGGTGTTGTCTGATTTTTTTTGAGTTCCATAACCAATAACAACAACCTCACTGAGATTGGTCGCGTCCTGGAATAAGGTAACATCCAATGTTTTTTGTCCATGTAAAGCTATTTCCTGAGTGGTGTATCCCACAAATGAAAAAATAAGAGCAGTACCGGTTTCTGGAACATTTAATGAAAATTTGCCATTTACATCAGTTACAGTTCCCTGTGTAGTTCCTTTTATTTGAATACTTACACCCGGAAGTGTCCCGGCGTCATCTTTAACAGTACCGTTAACCGTTCCCTGGGCGGCAGCAAAACCTGAGCTTAGCAAAACAAAGCACAGGGTGTAAATAAATAGTTGAAAGGTTTTTTTCATGGTAGGTGGTTGTTGTTGGTTAATGAATTATTTCCACACAAAGAAAATACATAAGTTTGAATTAAAAACACCTGTAAACCAATGCGATGCGCATTATTGACCCCAAACGTTCTCACAAACGTTTGTGGTTGATAACTTTCATAAAATAAATTAAAGAGCTGCCATTAATTTACACCCAAATGAAAATAAATTTTGAAATGGCAGGCATTTTTATACTTTTACCGGGGCGAAAAACACGAATCATTTCCCCAACCTACTTAACAACTCCCTGTAATTCAAGCAATAGCTTATGAGAGTAAACACCATTAAACTTAAAGATATCGCAAAAGCTCTTAATCTTTCCATCTCAACGGTAAGCCGTGCCCTGAAAGATCATCCTGATGTAAAACCCGAAACTATTAAAGCGGCAAAGCAACTGGCGGAGTTATTACATTATAAACCTGACACCAATGCACTTTCGCTCCGAAGCAGGAAAAGCAAAATAATAGGTTATATTACACCAGAGATTTCCTATTTCTTTTTCCCTTCGGTGTTGAAAGGTATTGAAGAAATAGCCAACAGGAAAGGATACAATGTGATGATTCTTCAATCAAACGAAGACTACCTGAGAGAAGTTGACTGTACCGAAACCCTGTTGTCGAATAATGTGGATGGACTGATTATATCCGTCACCAAAGAAACAAATACTTTTCATCATTTCGACATGGCTAAGAGGGGAAATGTTCCCATTGTTTTTATTGATAAAGTGCCCAAAAATTATGAAGGAGATAAAATTTCGGTCGATGGCGAAGACGGAACATTTAAAGCTATAGAATACCTGATAAATGAAGGGTATAAACGAATTGCAATCGGTTTGGGCAATCCGAATATTTCCATTTCACGGGACCGGCTGAATGGCTACCTAAGGGCCTTAAATAAATACAATATCCCTGTAAATGATGAGTATGTTTATCACAGCAACAGCATTGATGAAGCCGAACTCCTCACCTATAAATTACTTCAACTCCCCTCACCTCCCGATTCCATATTTTCGATAAGCGACCAGGTGGTTGCAGGTGTAATGATCGCGCTTAATAAAAAAAACATGAAAATACCCGAGCAAATAGCGGTATTAAGTTTCAGTGATGAGCCATTTTGTAATATGTTCAATCCTCCTTTAACAACAGTTACTCCCTTGGGTTACGAACTTGGAATGGAAACAGCTCAATTGTTAATTGAACGGATCGAAAGCAACGAAATGTATTATAATCCGGTGGTTAAAAAGCTTAAAACCGAACTGGTAATACGAAAATCTACCTGACAAAACTGTGTTTGAAAGCATCGAAATATGCCTTGATACTTTCATGATACGTAAGCATATCTTACACTGGTTTGCAGTCTGTTTGATAAAAAATTTAGGCTGCGACATTTGCCAGGCTTATGGGAACTGAGTAGTTGTAACTTCCAACCACAACGACCAGGTTTAGCGGCATTGTGGATATTAGAGAGCCGTTAAACAAAGCATTGACAGGCATACGACAGAGCACCGGCACCTGTTTTTTAACTGCATGCGCAGAGTGTTATTGTGTTTATAATAACAATTTCCTTTTCCATCCTGACTTTTAGTATCTTTATCACAAATTCAAGAAACACCCCTAAGGCATTGAAAAAAATCTTACTGCTTTCTTTTGTCATAATTATACTCTTTCACGGTATACTTGCCGATGCGCAGAAAACAGCCGCAAAAACCAAATTTCTGATTGGGTTCTCCCAATGTACAACTGCGGATGCCTGGCGTAAATCGATGGATCAGGAGATGCAGAATGAGTTATTATATTATCCGAATCTCCAGCTTATTATCAGGGATGCCTCCAACAGCAGCATGAAACAGATCAAGGATATCAGGGAGATGCTGACTTTGGGCATTGATCTGCTGATTGTTTCACCCAATGAATCTGAACCATTAACAGGAATAGTCAGCGAGGTGTATCGCAAAGGCATACCGGTAATTGTAATCGACCGCAAGATTGAATCAAGCGACTACACCGCCTTTATAGGTGGCAATAATTATCAGATAGGCAAAGAAGCGGGGAAATACGCTCTCAAGCTGTTAAAAGGAAAAGGGCGCATTGTTGAAATATGGGGGCTCAAAGGATCTTCACCGGCCAAGGAGCGGCACAAGGGTTTTGTTGAAGAAGTATCCAAAGCCCCCGGAATAAGCATTATCAACTCCCTTTCAGGCGAATGGGAGGCGAAAAGCGGTGGAGAGGTAATGAGTTCGTTTCTGGAACTAAATGAACACTTTGATCTCGTTTTTGCCCATAACGATGTCATGGCAATCAGTGCGTACAAAGCCTACATCCGGAAATACACGACAAAAAACGCTTTCTTTATCGGCGTTGACGGCTTACCCGGTACATCCTGCGGCATACAGGCTGTGATGGACCGAAAACTGGACGCAACCATGCTGTATCCTACAGGTGGCAGCCTCGCTGTTTCGATGGCATGGGATATACTGAATAAAAAACCCATCAACAAGGAGAATATATTAAATACCCTGGTCATTGACTCCACCAATGTACGCGCCTTGAAATTTCAAACCGATGAAATACTGAACCTGCACCACCGGATAGTTAGTTCCAGACAAATACTCGACCAACAGGTAAAAAGGTACCTGAGCCAGCAATTCTGGCTGATTGTGGCACTCAGTTCATTGTTTGTGGTTATCATCTTAATCGTGCTGCTGCTGCGAGGATTCCGTAACAAGGCGAAAGCCAACCTCAAACTTGAAGTTCAGAAACAGGCCATCACCCGTCAAAACGAAGAATTAAGAAAAATTTCGCTGGCACTCGAAGCCGCCACCAATGCCAAAATGGTCTTTTTTACCAATATCTCCCATGAATTCCGCACACCGCTTACCCTGATGCTTGGCCCGCTGGAAAACATTCTTTCGGAGAACAAACTATCGGTTAACCTCCGCAACCAGCTACAGATGATGCTCCGCAATGCTTCGAGGTTGTTACGGCTGATCAACCAGCTGATGGATCTCCGGAAAGTGGAGGATGAAAAAATGAAACTCAATGCGTGCGAATACGACATCATCGGCTTTTCCCGCGAAATTAAAGAAGCGTTCGACGAACTGGCATCCAGAAAGAATATCTGTTTCAGGTTCAATACCTCCCTGGAAGAACAAATGTTATACTTTGACCGGGACAAGGTTGACAAAATCCTGTTTAACCTGCTGACCAATGCCTTTAAGTTCACGTCTGTTTCGGGCAGTATTGAGTTAAACATCAGCCGGGTGCAGCATACATTCGGGGGTATGGAAAAAGAAGCCGTTGAAATTGAAGTAAAAGACAACGGGATAGGAATTGCCGAAGAAAGTCTGAATAAAATTTTTGAGCGCTTTTACCAGGTTGAACAAAACAAAGGAAATCTGGTGGCTGGCACAGGCATTGGGCTTCCTTTGTCAAAAGGTTTTGTCGACCTTCACCACGGAAGTATAACAGTTAAAAGTAAAAAAGATGAAGGGTCTTCCTTTGCCGTCTATTTCCAGTTAGGGCGAGAACATTACGGGGATGACGAAATCATGACTGAGGACAAGGAATATACCAGGATTGAAAGGCAAATATTCCCCGAAAGCAGCCAGGTTGAAACGGATGTACCGGGAATGGACCAGGCTCAAATATCGGATGACTATGAGAACAGACCATTGCTGCTCATTGTTGAAGACAATGCCGATGTAAGCAAATTCATAAAAAACTGCCTAAGCGACAGTTACAGGATTATGACAGCCATAAACGGAAGAGATGCATTTGAAAAAATATACATTGACGAGCCCGACCTCATTATCAGCGATGTGATGATGCCTGAAATGGATGGATTGGAATTTACCAGAAGATTAAAATCCGATATCCGTACCTGTCACATCCCGCTAATACTGCTCACCGCCTTATCGTCGCACGAACACAAGATAGAAGGCCTCGAAACCGGAGCCGACTCTTATATTGCCAAGCCTTTCAACAAAAAGCACCTGCAGGTGAGGGTTCAGCGTTTGATTGAAAACCGGCAACAGATCCGCAAGCATTACCAGCAGGATGTAATTACTCAATTTGTAAGCGAAAATAAAATATCGCAGCTCGACAGCAATTTTCTTAAAAAATGCAATGCCATCATTGAGAAGCATTTAACCGACAACGAGTACGGGGTTGAACAGGTAAGCGTCGAAATCGGGCTATCGAGGGTGCATGTGTACCGCAAGATCAAGCATCTGACCGGGCTGACGGTGAGCGAATTTATCAGGAATATAAAACTGAAGAAAGCCGCCGTGATGTTAGAGGAAAGCGGTAAAAGTATAGCAGAAGTAGCTTACGAAACAGGGTTTTCAAGCCCATCGTATTTTTCAAAATGCTTTAAAGACCTGTTTAATATCTCTCCCACGGAGTATGTTCAGCATAACACATCGGATTAAGGGAACTCCATTACAAGCCACTACTGTCTGGCCAAAAGGCCCCTGATTATGTTCAGTACTCTACCTCGTTTCAGGGCTAGGTTACTTACAAGCTTCAGGCAAACAGAAATGCAGCGTCATGACAATCCCTCCTATCCACTTTTACACCTGCCAGCTAATTCTGATTTCCACCAGGTCCGCAAACTGCAATTTTCCATCAGTCAAAGCAAGAACGCATAAAACTATTTGAAAGCCAGACCCTTAGGGCCAGGCCGTCATGACATCCTGTCTTTATTTTCATTTATCCGACGGCTTGATAATGCATTCCCAAATATTCATGGATACAGGAAACCCAAAGCTGGCCCTATTTGCCGTGGGCTCACAATTGAAACGAAATGCCTGGCTATGCAGGAATTAACACCGCTACTTAAAAAAATACAACCTGATTCCTCGCTGCCCTGTAGTAAGGAGCAGTTCGGAACCAGGTTGCCACCCAACCTCAAATCACCAACCAAGTGAATCTTAATTATCGTTTTAAAGCTACCGTTTAGAGATTATATCCCTTTGCGGGTCAATGTATATTTTGCAAACTTTGATGCCCGCGACTACTTCCATATCGTGGTAAGCTTGTACACCGTACAGGAGTCAAGTTGTATATTGCCATTCCTGCTGTAAAGCCTGATGCCGGTGAATCCTTCGGAGGGAAAGAATATTTCGGTCATTACAACCCTTCCCTGCATTGCAAATAGCTCGACGGAAGCAGCATCAATGATCAGATGCATTTCGACCGGCTCCCCGCTGAATGTAAAAGGCGATGTGTGAATCCCTTTGAAATCTTTCGAAAAATCGCTTAGTCCGGCCTTCTCCCTGTTCATATAGAATTCGTTCTTGTTTTTATCGTACCCGATCAGCAGGTTTTCGCCTTTTGTATTATAGAGTTCGATCCCGAAATCACTGGATGCTTCTGTTTTGGGAAATGTGAGTGCCAGCTGATATTCGATCGGATATAAGGGCTGTGCCAGGTTTTGATCCAGGTCGAATACATCTTTAACCAGGGCAGGTTTGAGTTCAGCCTTACGCTCGCGCAACAGCTGAATTTCCTTTACCGGTTGTGAAGCCAGTATATACTTATTGTTTTCGGATACCAGGCTGAGTTCGCGTGGCAATGTCATAGCACTTCTCCATACCCCGGTAGGAACCACCTGGGCATATTGCCAGTTGCTCATCCAGCCGATGGCAATGCATCTTCCGTCCGATTCGGGGATATTTGAAAATGTCACTAAGGCATAATTATCTTTCCCCTGGTCGGCCCATTGAATATCGGTTGACTCGTTAGTAAATTTATGACCGTCGAATTCGCCCGTAAAATATTGTGTTGCTGATCCCCCGTTAGGTCCGCCTGGATTTATATTTACAATCAATACCCATTTCTTTAGACCTGCTTTGCCTGTAACCGGCAACTGAACCAGGTCAGGGCATTCCCATACTCCGCCGTGAGCACCTATGCCTTTGCCAAATTCGCTTTCGAGTGCCCATTCTTTAAGGTTGGCCGAGGAATAGAAGCAGACGTGGTCGCCAACGGCAAGGGTCATTATCCATTTTTTGGTTTCTTTGTTCCACGACACTTTTGGGTCACGGAAATCCTTCTGCCCGGGGTTCTTCAATACAGGGTTCTTATCATATTTTATCCAGGTGCGCCCTTTATCGTTACTGTAAGCGATTCCCTCACTTTCTATATCCGTTTTTCCAGCTTTCTGCCCTTTCATATCATGTAAAGTAAAAATAGCTACCATGGCCGGTTTCCCATCTTTACCGAATCCCGATGTATTGTTTACGTCAATCACAGCGCTTCCCGAAAAAATAAAGCCCAGACTGTCAGGATACAGGGCGATTGGGAGATTCTGCCAATGCATCATGTCGGTACTTACAGCATGACCCCAGTGCATAGGGCCCCAAACGGTTGAATCAGGATAATACTGGTAAAACAGGTGGTACTCTCCTTCAAAGTAAACCATTCCGTTGGGATCGTTCATCCAGCCTGAGGGTGGAGAAAAATGAACCTGAGGACGATACAACTCGGCGTACTGAGCCGGCACATCCTTTGTTTTTGTCCCGGTATTCTTGCACGAAGAAAAGAGCAGTGAACCGGAAACAAGTATCAGAAGAAAGAGATTGAATGTTTTCATGATTTTATAAATATTAATTGTTTGTTATTCAATATTTTACTCGTTTAATCTTTGTTGGACCGGATGACATTCATACAGTCGGCCAGGTTTCATTATTTCACTTCGGTAATTTCCAGCACCACACTCGATCTTTTGGAATTTACATCCGGATTAATCCCAACCTTCATTAAAAAATCGCCGGAATAGATCTGCGTCGGGTTCATACTGGAGACTGTTCCCGGATACAGATTAATCTCTTTGATTTTGTATTTCTTTGCCCCATCTAACCCGTTTAACGCGATGGGCCTCCCGGTAGCGGTTTCCATAAAGCGCGTGCTGTGCAAATAAGTGAACATGATGGCACCTGATTTATCCTCATTTACATATGCTATGGATGCCACCGGGTTTTCGTAAGGACTTGCCAGTCGATATTGTGTTCCGTGCCAGACTATGTCTTTGAACGAATTATAGTTCTTAATGGCATCCTGGCAAAAACTCAGATCATCTTTACTCAATTTACCTGCCACAATATCAAAGCCCAGTTTACCCATACTGGCCACATCCACCCTGAATTTAACAGCTTGTTTCCCCCAATCGGTAACATGACAATCGGTAGCTATGGATGGGAAGAAGTAGGAATAATTCCATTGGAGGAAAATACGTTCAACCGGATCGGTATCATCGCTTGGCCAAAACTCGGTAAAATATTTCAGTAACTCATAATCGGCTCTGCCCCCGCCACCGGAACAAAGCATCATCGAAACTGTCGGATATTTTGACCTGATGCGTTGCAACACACTGTAAAGCCCTTTCACATAATCCACATACAAATGAGTTTGAGGAATATTCTTCCTGTTGAGGTAAGCCGAATAAGCGTTATAGATAACCGCATTGCAATCCCATTTAATAAAAGCCAGTTCCGGATTTTTGGTGAAGAGATCGTCAACAATTCCGAAAACAAAATCCTGCACTTCGGGATTTGACAGATCGAGTACCAGCTGGTTACGGTAATATTTCTCGGGGCGTTCCGGTTGGCGGATCACCCAATCAAGGTGTTTTTCGTACAATTCACTTTTGGGATCCACCATTTCGGGTTCAATCCATATCCCAAATTTAACACCTGCAGCTTTTGCTTCTTTTACAAGATAACCAATACCATGCGGCAGCTTTTTAATGTTTTCCTGCCAGTCGCCCAGGCCGGCATCATCGTTATTTCGCGGATATTTGTTCCCGAACCAGCCGTCATCCAGCAGGAACATATCTACTCCAAGGCTTTTAGCATCCTTAAACAAGGCGGATAATTTAGGCTCGTCGAAATCAAAGTAGGTAGCTTCCCAATTATTCAGCAGCGTGAGCCTTTCACCCAGTCCGTTTAAAACACGGTATTTCCGCGCCCAGCTTTGCAACTGCCGGCTGGCCTGCCCGGTTCCGCTATTTGAAACCGTATAAATGAAGGAAGGCGTTTTGAAAGTTGCGCCGGCGGCCAGGGTATAGGCGGATTCATACGGATTGATGCCAGCAATGAAACGGAGTGTTTTGTCAGAGGTAACTTCAAAATCCAGTTTATAATTACCGCTCCATGCCAGCTGACCCAGGACTACCTGCCCGCTGTTTTCTTTAGCCGGACCATCAAAAGACAGAATAAAATTGGGGGTGCCCAATAACATGGCCCTGGTCCCCAATTTTGATTCAATGCTTTTTGTGCCTTGTGATAACTTCTCTTCCGTGGGCTGCATTTCCTTCAGGTATTCGCCCTGGAAACTGGTTAAATAGAAGTTTTTATCGCTGAAGAATAAATTTGCAGAAGCATATTTACTTAGAACAACAGCTGCTTTTTCAGTATTGGTAATCTGGGCCCATTGTTCAATTACGTTTTCGTTATTCCAGGTTTTATAATACAATTCAACCGTTAATTTATAAACAGGATCTATGAGTTTTATGATGGTTAGTGTAACATTGTCAGCCTCTTTCTGCTGTTGAAAACTTACATACTTCAATTCTGTTGAAGGATTGCCATCGGCATGAGTAAGCTGCAAGGCAGGCTCCGAAAGGTTCCATGTGCCGGCGGCTGTATAGGCATTATTATAAATTCCTGAATTCCCTTCGGGAAAATGGTATTGCTGAGCAGTGGCTGCATAATCAGAAGCATTTAAAAGCTTATTCCCGAAATACACCATCCATAAGCGGTTGTCCTTATCGGTTTGCAGCACTATTGCATTATCTTTAGTTTCGATGGGGATAGTGATCTGCTGACCACTGATTTTACCAAAAACCAGGAGTAACAAAATGAAAAGATTCAGCTTTATGAATTTCCCTGATTGCATTTAAAATTTCTTATTTAGGGTTATGGGCAGGATTGGTAAGGCAGACATGATGCTATACCTTCCTTAAGGCTGTTGTGCAAGAGCTGCCTTTGACAGCTAAAAAGCACACTTAACTTAACTTGTCTTTATTTTTTTGAAGGGCTAATCAGTTTAAAGAATTTCTCCAGGTACTGATCCTCATCGTCGTAAAGCAGCAGTTTTTTCTGGGCGGAATACAGGAAAACGGAAGGATATTTCCTGGGGCCAAACTGTGCAATGAACTGATTTTTTGAATCTTGCAGGATGGTCACATTTTTTAAGCCGGGCAGATTTGCAGCATACTGCTTGAAAAAGCTATTTATGGCAGCTTTATCCTCCATGGAAATCAGGTATATGGAGATATTCCGGCATTCGCTTATTCTCTTGCTCAGGGTGCCCAGGGTATGCTGGCAATGATCGCAGGTAACATCAAAAAAAATAAAAAGTGCTTGTTTCCCGGCCGCAACATTTTTAGTTGTAAAAGGAGTTTTGTCAAGTTTATAAAAAGTGAATTCAGGAATAGTTTGAGAAGGTGTTTGTGCAGAACCCGTGAAAGCCGTAAGTACACAGAGGGCAAAGGTTATTAGTTTCAAAATATCTTTCATAAATCTGCTCTCCTGATGGGTTTACCTGCTTTTCATTTTTTGTGCTCCGGACTTTCAATGGACCTACGGACAGAGGTTTAGTCACTTTTTCCAGACTGACTCTAACTGGTACGCTACTATATGAACATCAGCCAGATCGCTGTTACCCGAAATAGTCAGGTTAGCTGAATTTTTATCTTTATTCACAAAGCATTTGGCTATCTGTACGATTCCCTCATTGGCAAATAGTTCCAGCGAGGTTCTGTCGATCAGTAAGCGTAGTTTTATTTTGCCATCAACCGGGGCTAACGGAGCCTTAATCCCAGTCAGGCTGAGGATTTGGGTCCCCGGATTGTAAGAAATTGTTTGCCCGAAGAGTTCAGTTTTAATCACACTATTTGTATCGGTAGCGTGGTATGATTTCAAATCAAACCGAATTTCAATATCCAGCAACTCTCCCTTGAGGCCTGTTACCTGCACAGGATTTTCGGCTCCCTTCAAAGTGGCCGAAAACGTAATTGGATCAGGTAGCCGTAACTTTTCAATTTCTTTAACCGGTTCCATAAACAGCCGGATGCCATCGGGTGTAGTGCGCAAAGTCAGGTTCCGCGGGCTGGTAAACTGCTGATTGAAAGGCATTTTGGGATATTCGCCTCCCTGCATCCACGAGAACTGTATACGCCTGCCATCATTCGCGGGTATATCACTATAGGATTGAGCTGCATAATCATTCCCGCCGAATTTAGTAGTGAAAGGGCCGCTCTCTATTTTGAACTCTTTTCCGTCGAAGTTGCCGATCAGATATTTTCCGTTACCGCCCCAGAAAACCCAACGGGACTGCTGTTTGTTATTATCCACGGGCAATTCAAACATATCGGGGCATTCGCTGCAGCCCAATTTCTTAATATCGCATATTTTTTCCCATTGAATTAAATTCTTTGACGAAAACAAGGCATAATCTTCTCCATCCATAAACAACGCCATAGTCCAGTGCCCGTTGTTGGGATTTGCCGGATTTTTCCTGTCCTCGTACCAAAATACTTTAGGATCACGATTCCCTCCAATCATATGCGGAAGCACAGGATTTCCGGGATATTTAAGCCAGGTTTTACCTTCGTCGAGCGAATATACCATCGACTGGGCCGACTTGCCTTTTCCACGATTAGCATCTGTGGAGGTGTAGAAAGCCACCAAAGGAGGATTAACGATTTTACCGGCTTTATCTCTTGCAGGATTTGTTTGTAATCCAGATGTATTGTTCCAATCGACCACCGCTGATCCTGAAAAGACAACGCCGTTTTTATCGGGTATAACGGCATCGGCCATCTCATTCCAATGTACTAAATCGGTACTTACGGCATGCCCCCAGGTCATATTTCCCCAGCTGGTGCCATATGGATTGTGTTGAAAAAAGAGATGATACGTTCCTTTATAATAAACCAGTCCATTCGGATCATTGGTCCACCCGCGCCTGGGAGCAAAGTGAAATTGCGGCCTGTATTCCTCTTTATATACCAGAGGCTCATCCGACATTTGATCAGATGTTTTAATTAAATTCAGCCATTTTGAACCGGGAACAACCGTTTCGGCCGTTAACACAAGCTTTTTACCCTTCCATTGTCCCACTTCGAGGGTTGCATAGAAGTCAGGGTTTTCGGTTGCCAGTTCAATTTCAAATTCATGCTGCCAAACCCCGTCAACATTTACTGTAACCCAGGTTTTTGCAGCCCCGGTTTTGACCGGAAGGAGTACAAATTTTTTATCAACCGGATTACTTTCAAATGACTGAGCTGTGCTCTGAGCTGATAAACCTGTAAAAGCAGATACAACTCCCAAAATGCATAAACAAAGAATGAGTATATTTTTTTTCATGTTTGGGTTATCTTTAAACGGGAACCTCCCGTTTTGGACTTCAATCTGCAAATTCTATCGATTTATCCCAGCAACAAACGGATCTCAAAGGTAATCAAACAATCAGGCGGTAACAAATGCCTGATTGTCTGATTATCAATGGTGTCAGGTATTAATACCCGGGATTCTGGTGATATAAACCTTTGGTGAAGGTAATTTCCCTTTGTGGGATAGGATAATACTCATCCCTGCCTTTGGTGAAATGCGCGAAGCTGAGGAAATCCCGTTTAGTTTTTTCAACATCAAGATATGCATTCAGTGTTTCGGCAGCAATACCCCAACGTACAAGGTCAAAGTAACGGGCGCCTTCCATACCGAATTCAAGTCTTCTCTCGAACATAAGCGCTTTCCATGCATTGTCTTTTGTCCAGTTAATATTGACTCCATCCTGGTATTCGCTGATCCGGTAATTTGAAGGATTCGTACCATCGGCCAATTTGGTCCTGTTGGTACTTGCCTTAGCCCTGGCGCGGATCTGGTTGATCAGTGGAAGAGCTTCAGCCTGACGGTTCAGCTGGATTAAAGCTTCAGCACGCATGAGTAAAACATCGGCAAAACGGATGAAATCGATGTTTTTGGAAGTTCCCATGAAAGGACCTTTTTTGAAATAACAAGCACAATCAGGCGACTGCTGCTCTTTCATATTGCTGAAGAAGCCATAAACTCCCGGTACGCGGGCCCAGCTTACCTGGTAGATCATCAGGTCAGGCCTGTATTTGAAAGGGTGACCCGGAACTCCGACAGTATGATCCAGTCGTGGATCGACTCCATTGGTTTGGAAATCGGCCTCATTAACCATATCCGAATTGTTAAAAGTGTCGAACATCGGCAAACCATTAGCATCGGTTTTAAAAGCATTAACCATGTTTTGACTGGCCTTGTGAAAATCGCAGCAGCCATAAAGCGGAGTGCCGGTAGGCGAATTGAGCCCGGTTGCATAGCTTGCCCTGCCTGCTTCGGTACCGTCATTTAACGAGAATTGAGCAGCAAAAATCGATTCCACGCCGTTATCATAACCATCGAGGAAGTTCTCACCATAATCAGGTTGCAGGCTATAGTGGCCCATTACCGTTGCGGTAAGGTCAACAACTTCCTGTAAACGAGCGGGATTAATATTTGTAACCGTGTGGTTTTCGTCCTGTTCATAAGCCTGGTAGAGCCTCACTTTGGCGAGGTAAGCTGCAGCTGCAAACTTATTTGCCCTGCCCACCTGGGCCTGTACTTCGGGTAAATTGTCCATGGCAAATTTGAAGTCATCGGCAATTTTGTTCCAAAGGGCTTCATTGGTAAGATCATTCGAGGTTTTCAGGATTTGCTCCTGGGTCATGGTTTCGTCGATAAATGGAACCTTGTTGAACAGCCTTTTGAGCATAAAATATGAGTGGCCACGTAAGAAGCGAAGTTCAGCCTGGCTTGCAGCTTTAGTAGGGTATTGTGCAGCATCTAAACCATTAGCAGCAACCAAAGCTAAGTTAGCCCTGGAAATAGCCTTATAGTAATTTGCCCAGGTGCGTGGAGCCATCCAGTCACTTCCTCCCTGATCAGGAGTAGTAAGGTAATATTGTTCATATTTGTTGACATCGCCCACATCGTCGACTCCGCCACCACCTTTATAGGCATCATCCGAGCGTACGCTGCCATAAACCCACATGCTGGTTATTGGCCCGATCATATCATCATTGGCCATTCCGGCATAGGCCGAAATTACCAGTTTATCAACGTTGGCTGAGGTTGAAACCTGTTCCTGGGTTACAACGCCCTGAGGCTGATAATTTAGAAAATCTTTCCCGCATGAGGTAAGCAATACCCCTGCCATGACAAAGACCAGTATTTTTGAAATATATTTCATGTCTTTTAGTTTTTAAGTTATTTACTATTAGGATTAAAAGCTTGCGCTTATACCGAATGAATAGCTGGTAGGTACCGGGATTCGGTTGATGTCAGTTCTTTCAGGATCTGCACCAATATATCCTTTAGGCGTTATCCAGAATAAATTTTCGCCCTGGAAATACACCCGAAGCTGGGTCATTCCTGCTTTCTTGATCATAGCTTCAGGAAGATTGTATCCGATCTGAAGATTTCTCAGTTTGAAATAGGAGTTATTTCTCAACAAGTAGTCGGAAGTTCTTTTTTCGTTATTATTATCTACGATGGTAGCAGCAGGAATATCGGAACTTGGGTTTGAAACAGTCCAGGCATTTAGTGTTCCCGGGCCTGCATTTTCGCGGCTTTCAACGAAATTATTGTAGTAGATGTATGCATCAATACCCTTGCGGCCTGTTACGCCTGAGCCAAACACGGAAAGATCAAAGTTTTTGTACCCGAGGTTAACGCGTAAACCGTATTCAAGTTTGGGTAAAGTTGTTCCAATCCAATCCTGATCTAATGAATTTACCACACCATCGCCATTGAGGTCAACATATTTAATACGGCCCGGGGCAGCTCCAATCTGGGTTGGCCATGCAGCTACTTCGGCGGCATTCTGGAATATTCCGGCTGATTTATACCCGAACACTTCGTACTGGGAATGTCCTAAGATGGTATTGCCTGGAAGTCCGGGATACCCTGCCTGAACCTCTTCAGGTAACTTTGTAATTTTATCCTTGAAGGCGCCAAAGTTGGTAGAAACAGAATAGGTAAGACCACCTTTTGTTTCGTCCTGGTATCCCAGGGAAAGTTCCCAACCTCTGTTATCCTTGGTAGCTCCGTTCAGCCATTTCTGCTGTCCTTCGCCAATTGCCGATGCGATGGGGGGTTTGATCAGGATGTTATCGGTTGTTCTCATAAAATAATCGAATGAACCGACGATCTTATTGTTTAAAAATCCGAAATCTACCCCCAGGTTGGTTTCTTTGGTCGATTCCCATTTTAAGTTTGGATTTGCAGCCTGTATGGACACAAAGCCTGATGGCAGGGTTCCCGTATTCACGCCATTGATATCGTAAGCGGTACCCACATTATAGTATTGTTCGAAGAAGCCAGCAGAATAATCATTCATCGAAGGGCCATAACGGGCTTCATACAATCCAAACTGTGCCAGGTCACCGATAGACTGGTTGCCGACTTCGCCGTAACCTACCCTTACTTTAAGGTTGGTGATCTCCTTCATATCCTTCATGAAAGCCATATTATTAATCCTCAAACCAGCCGTTGCGGAAGGGAAAATACCATATCGGGTATCGGATCCGAATCGTGATGATCCGTCTCTGCGAAGTGTAACCGAAGCTAAAAGCAGATCCGAATAGCTGTAACCGATTTTACCGAACTGCGACAACAGCCGGCTGCCGGTATTAAAGCCCGTAGTAGTCCTTTGGCCTGAAGCAGCGCCTAAAACAAAATATTGTTCTGTTTCAACAGCAAAATCATAGGCAGTGGAGGTTACATTTTCAACATCTGTTTTAACGGATTCAGTACCGGCAAGAATATCAAAATTGTTTTCACCGCTCTTCAGGTTATAGTTAAGAGTATTGGTGAATGCCAGGCTCATGTAATCGGAAGTGCTCAGAGCCAGACTATTGGTGCTCCGGGTAACAAATCCGTTATTTATTTTCGTTTCAATATTCTTTTGTTTGAATGCATTATAATCCATGCCGACACTTGACCGGAACACCAGGTTACTTAAGATTTTCCATTCGGCAAATGCGTTTCCAAAAATCATGGAGTTATGCGAATTGTCCCACTTATTCTTATCCTGCATTAATACAGGGTTATTCCTGTCGGAATATCCTCCGCCTATAGGTCCGCCATAGGTACCATCCAGACCGTACAATGGAATTGTTGGGGCTAAACTGATGGCCAAACCAGGGGTAGGTGCACTTCCCACATCCGGGGTGGCTCCGGTTTCATTTGATGATGAGAACTGTGAATTAACTCCAAATTTTAACTTTCCGTTAAATAATTTGAAATTGGAATTAAGTTTCCCGTTGATTCTATCGTAGTTAGTGTAGACTAACATACCGGTATTTTTAAGATAACCAAAATTGGCCATGACAAATGCATTGTCGTTGCCTGCCGTTAAGGTAAGATCGCTGTTGGTAACATATCCCTTTTTATAGGATGCTTCCTGCCAATCAGTATTTCCTGCCGGATAATTAGCATCACCACCCACCAGTGGCTTTACTGCTACGCTGTTAAGAACTGGATTGGTATAATCATTATTCCAGCCATAGGTATATATATCACCATAAGCGGCAGCCGGGTCGGTATGATCATTTACGCAGGCCTGCCATAGTACCTTCCCACGGTCTAAGGAACTCATCATTTTGTAACGCTCTTTCTTTTCGGATAAAACGGAAAGATTGGTATTGAAAGTAAGATTGACTTTCCCGGTATTTTTTGCACTGGTTTTGGTGGTTACAATAATAACCCCGTTGGCAGCTCTCGATCCGTATATGGAACAGGCCGAAGCATCTTTCAATACCTGAACGGATTCGATTGAACCCGGGTTAATACTTGCAAAAACCTCAGCCCTTGTGGTAGGAACGCCATCGATAATATACAAGGGATGGGTATCGCCTAATGTATTTACGCCACGGATGAGGATCTGGTCGCTGGCACCGGATGGATTTCCGGATTTGGTGACATACAGGCCAGGTACATTTCCCTGCAATGCCTGCATCACGTTACCGGAACTCAAACTCGCACTTGCGATTTTTTTCATTTCAACAACTGAAATAGCACCGGTTACATCCACCTTTTTCTGTGATGAATATCCGGTTACAATCAGCTGATCCAGAAGCTGAGCTGTAGGTGACAAACTAACATCAATAATGGTTTTACCCAGTACCGGCATTTCCTGAGTGGTAAATCCGATAAAACTAAATACGAGTACAGCCTTGGCATTCACATCAATGGTGTACTTACCGTTCAGATCAGTCATGGTCCCTGCATTGGTACCCTTCACCGAAATACTCACTCCGGGAATGGTGCTCTGGTTACTTGCGTCAGTCACGGTGCCCGATATTTTAATCTGGGCCATTGCACTGGCTACCGATATTCCCAGGAAAAGTACCAGCAGGAAGTACCGGATTTTTAATTGTTTAGAGGTAAAGTTTCTCATAGGTGTATTTATTTGGTTTTTGATTGATTAGTTCAGGCGTTAATTCATATAAATCATTTAATTTGTCTTTTGCACATAATAGGGAGTTTCAGCTTTTAATAAATTCGCCGATCACATCGCGGGTGTAAGAGGGTGTAGCGCCGGGCTGTGAAGCTACATAAGCTCCTATGGCCGATGCTTCTGTGAGCGCCCTGTTCATATCCTTGCCATCAAAAAAAGCAGCCAGGAAACCGGCCAGGAAGGCATCGCCTGCACCCACCGAATCGGCAGTTTCCACTTTAAACCCCAGATGATGGTAAAGTTCGTTGTGATGAAGCACATAGGCGCCGTGTTTGCCCATAGTCACAATCAGGGTTTTCAGATTCAACAAACGATAGAATGACTTTATTCTTTCCTCCAGGGTTCCAGGCAATTTATACCAGCCCGAAATAGTCATCAGCTCATCATCATTCAACTTTACAATATCCGATTTCAACAGGAGAGGGGTAACAATAGCTTCCGTATCGTAAGGTGGCCTGAGGTTCACATCCATAATTTTAAGGATGTTATTCTCCAGCAATTTCAAGAGGGTATTCCTGCTCAGGGGGTCACGCGAAGCCAGGGAACCAAACACAATGGCTGTGGAGGCCTGTGCTTCTTTTTGAAGTTCGGGGGTGAGCGAAATTTCATCCCATGCCACCGGCTCGCATATTTCGTAGGTAGCGGTATTATGTTCGTCAAGAAAAACCAATACTTCGCTCGTAGGCAGGGAATCATGCACCTGCACCAGGTCGGTCCGCAGCCCGGAGGCTTTCAGAAAATCAAGCAGGCCGGTTCCTTTATCATCGTTTCCAATGCCGCTGGCCACTGCGGCTTGTATGCCAAAACGCGACAAATGCAGGGCAACGTTCATGGGAGCTCCTCCCGGAACCGGCCCACTGGGAAGGTTATCCCATAATATTTCGCCGAAGCACAGGATCTGATTAAGTTGGTTCATAGCTATTTTGTTAATTTAAAATTAGTTATTCCAGGTTTAAATCCGTGAGTCCATCCCTCTGGGCTTGAGGCATTCCTGCAGGAATTCCGTTCTTCCCTTTTTCCGGCTTCCGGCCCTCACCAGGCTTTATTCCGGTTTACAGATGCCACCACCCCTTTTATTTCAACATTTCTGCCTGTATAGTTTCGAGGGATTTTCCTTTGGTTTCGGGAATCCAGAGTTTTACAAAAATCCAGGAAAGTACCGTGAAGAATCCGAAGATGCCAAACAGATACTGAAGGCCCAGTGCGCCATGGATCACGGGTGCAAAATATACGGTCAGGAATGTACAAAGCCAGCTTACGGCGGTTGAAAACGACATGGCCACACCCTTGATACGGTTAGGGTAAATTTCGGAAATGATTACCCACATCACCGGGGCAAAGGAGGCTGCAAAGAAGGAAATGTAGACGAGAAGCGCAATCAGTACTCCTGTTCCGTTCTGATGTGCTTTAGCAAATTCAAAGGTGAGATATACAAGGGAAAAAAACATACCCACAGCTCCCCAGAGAAGCAGTGTCTTGCGACCTTTCTTATCAACAAGCCATAAAGCAAATATGGTCATGAGGAAGTTAACCGTTCCTACTATCATCGACATCATCAGCGAATCCACTTTGGCGGATCCGGCAGCCTGAAAAATATCAGGGGCAAACATGATCACGGCGTTAATTCCGGTAATCTGCTGAAAAGCTGCGATCAGAGTTCCGATCAGCACAATCTTCCCGGTTTTCCCTTTAAACAGTTCGCTTACCGACATTTTTTCCTTTTTCTGTTCGGCTGCCAGGGCTTGTTCCATTTCCGGCAACTCTTCATCCACCAGTTTTTGTCCGCCCAGTTTGATTAACACTTTTTCAGCTTCTTCCCTACGTCCGTGAGCTAACAACCAACGCGGGCTTTCCGGAAAATCGAGCAGCAGGAAAACCAGGTACAGTACCCCGAAAATAGCGGGGACCGCCAGCATGAAACGCCAGTTGTCGGAGCCGGTACCCACCAGGAGATAATCAAAAATATAAGCTACCACTATACCTATAGTAATAGCAAACTGATTGAACGACACTAAGCGGCCGCGTTTTTTAGCCGGTGAAATTTCGGATATATACATGGGTGCAACCACCGAGGTTGCCCCTACGGCAAGACCTGATAGAATGCGAAACGCGATCAGCATTAAAGAGGAACCGGCAAAAGCACAACCCAGGGCTGAAATAATGTATAGTACGGCGGTAGCGATCATCACATTTTTACGACCGTACTTTTCGGTGAAATTGCCGGTAAACAAGGCGCCGATCAGGCATCCTATTGTTAACAGGGCCGCTACCGTACCCAGGCCGCTGTCAGTCAGCGCAAAATCGCCTTTAATCCCATCCACGGCACCTGATATTCCGGCCATATTTAATCCAAACAGTAACCCGCCCATCACAGCGATAAAAGTCACCCAGCTTAAGAATCGTGTATTCATTTCTTTAAATGTTAAATTTCTACTATCCAGATTAGTTGTTCGATTCGTTGTTTGTTGCCTTTTAAGAATTCCGCACTTGTAATTAGCCAAAGACTTTTAGAACAAATATGATAATCCGTTTAAAAGGACCTGGGAAACTGCCCTGTGAATCCAATAACAAATATACTCCCGGCAACAGCCAAAGTCGTTAAAAATTGTTACAAAACCCATAGCTTATGTTACATTTACCTGGTTTTTACCGGGTTTCGGATCCCAATATCACTCATGTTACACAGCTGTCAAATTTTGAAACAGCAGGAAGGATATTCCCTACATATTTGAAGAAACGGATCATTTCAGCAAAATGCAGCCACTAAAGGAAAATCTTCATAGTTTTGGCATTCAATAAAACCGGTTTGGAACAGGGTAAATTTATCAGTCGGAAAGCATTTCTGAGGCTTGCCACAATGGCGGCGGGGGCGGCATTTATTTCCATCTGGAACCGATTGAGCAGCCGGAATAAACTGTTATCGGGTAAACCGCTTACAAACTCAGTAAATACTGCCAAACTGGGTGCCGGGATTTATTGGTTCGACAATTTCATAATCGTAAAATCTGCTTCTGAACTGAAAGTTTTCTCCAACCGCTGCACCCACGCAGGCTGCCGCATAAACCGGGAAATCGACGGGCAACTGGTTTGCCCTTGTCACGGGTCGAGATACGAAGCGGCCAGCGGGAAAGTGCTGCAAGGTCCTGCAGGGCTGCCACTCCGGGTCATTCCTTACACCACCGACACGAAAAGCGGTGAAATCCGATTTAAAGCCTGAGTTTTGAAAATACCCGGAAACCTATTAAAAGGAATCGCCTTCGATACATACGGATGGATAGCAACGGCATCCGTCATACTGTGTGCCGTTTCGGGAGCCTTGCTGGCCATTCCCTACGACGTGGCCGCACCCTATCTTTCGGTTACCAGGTTTGTAACCGCCAATCCGGCCGCTTCGCTGGTGCGAAATATTCATTACTGGAGCGCACAGCTGTTTCTTATTCTGACCCTGGTACATATTTTCGAGCATTTGTGGAAAGGAAGCGAAAGCAATATCCGGAATAAGGGCTTATGGTTCAGGCTTACCCTCTCGATAGGATTTACATTTTACGTGATGCTTTCAGGATTTATCCTGAAAGCTGACGGTGACAGCTTGCAGGCACAGCTTATATTGTCGTCGCTTATCGAAAGCCTTCCCGTAATCGGCCATCTGCTGCAACAAACCTTTATAGGGCCCGGCGGCCACCTGCAGCTGCTGTATATACAGCATGCTTCAACGGCAACTGTCATATTGTTCATCATCATCATAGAGCATGCCCGCAGCTTAAAGGTAAACCTGCTCACTATCCTGATCACGGTTGCACTGATCACGCTTACCGGTCTTTTCTTCAGGGCCCCGCTTAACGGATTGAACGACATGGTAATGAAAGGCCCCTGGTACTTTGTGGGAATGCAGGAAGCACTTCATTGGCTCCAAAACCCGCTTGTAGCCACATTGGGATTGACAATGCTGTTCATTTTATTTTTCCTGCTGCCCTGGGTAAAACCTTTTTATAGCAAGCTGATTAAACGCGCCTTTGTCACCATACTCATTTTCTACGTTTTACTAACAATTACCGGCTTTTTCTTCCGGGGCCCCATGTGGCAGTGGCAATGGCCGGGACAGGCGGAATATAAGCTTCCATCGCTTTTTTATTCGGAAACGATCCGCTTATCAGGTCAGGATAGCACACAGACTGTTGTAGTCCAGGGGCATGCCGAGGGTTGTGTTTCCTGCCACAAAGGGATGAGCGGGTTTTCGGATGCCCACAGGCCTGAGTATATCGGTTGTTTTTCGTGTCATGGCGGCGATCCGTTTACACTGGATAAAGCCAAAGCCCATCGTACCATGTTCGCTGTTCCCGGCAATTTATCCAATGCACCCGAAAGCTGCGGCAACACCGGCTGTCATCCGGGTATTGTGAACCGGGTGAACCTTTCCCTGATGTCGTCGTTAAGCGGTATGATCAGCGTCGACAAATGGGTCTTCGGGGAAAATGACAGCCTTAACCAGGCTGAGCATGAGAATAATATAGGATATACCCCGGCCGGCATGCATCTGCGTAACCTATGTGCCGGCTGCCACCTGGGGAACGAAAAAACCGGGACCGGTCCCCCTGCCTGGCTCGAAAGAGGAGGCGGTTGCCTGGCCTGCCATCTCACTTATGACGACAAGGCTCTGGCCTCGCTAAAGCAGCTTAGGGGCAGGCGACCACCGGACAATACCCTGCCGCTTTTTCACCCGGCCCTGAACCTGAATATTACCAACGACAAATGCAGGAGCTGCCACAGCCGTTCGGGCAGGATTTCGATGAATTATGAAGGCTGGCACGAAACGGAGCTGAAACCGGCACAAATCCAGGGTGAACCCGAATACCAGGTTTTACCCGATCAGCGTGTTTTCAAAAAAATGCCCGAAGATATTCATCATCAAAAAGGCCTGCTGTGCATCGACTGCCACGGATCGTACGAACTGATGGGCGACGGCAAACCTTATGCCCACAAGGAAGAAGCCGTTAAGGTACAATGCAGTGATTGCCATAGCCTGAAAGCTAAAAAACAGACATTCCTGGCCGAAACCGACCAGGAGTCGCAACTGATTTCCTGGCTGCGGAAATACAAAACAGAGGGAATACGGGTAATAGTCACCGAAAAGGGAGATCTCCCGCTCTTAAATACCCGGGTGGAAGCACAAGGCAGCCACCTGAGCCTGGTCAAAAAATCGGGGGCAGGTAGCGTGATTATGAAACCGCCTGCCAAGGCCTGCACCGAAGGCAAGGCCCATGCCCGGCTGAGTTGCGAAGCCTGCCATACGGCCTGGGCACCTCAATGTATAGGATGCCATAACAGCTATGAAAAACAGGCAAGGGGTTTTGATATGTTGAAAAACTCCGTTCGAAAAGGAAGCTGGGTTGAATATGCATCCGAAGGCCTGGCCGAATTGCCGGTACTCGGTATAAACTTCACGGACAAGACGAAGAAAAACGGGCAGGTATGCACTTTTACCCCCGGCATGATCCTTACCATTGACAAGGCTTCCTTCGCGGAAAGCGGGAAAACGGTTTTTCACCGGCTCTTTGCGCCTTCGTCGGCACATACCACGCAGCGCATGGGCAGGAGTTGTAAATCGTGCCATAACGACCCGCTGGCCCTGGGCTATGGAAGGGGAATACTGGCTTTCTCTTCCACAGGCAAGTGGTCCTTTGAACCTATGTATAAAAACAATATCCATGATGGATTGCCTGAGGATGCCTGGACCGGATTCCTGCAGGAGCGGAAGGATCAGGCTGCAACCCGGCAGGGCATGAGGCCCTTTAACGTGGAGGAGCAAAAAAGAATACTTACGGCGGGGGCATGCCTTACCTGCCACGCTGCAAATTCCAAAACGATGAAGGCTGCTCTACAGGACTTCGAAAACACCATGGCTAAAAAAAGCAGGAAATGCGTATGGCCGGTATTCTGATTATGCCGGGAGGTACAACCATAAAAATGTGAATAAATAACAGGAAAACCGCGGGTAGCCAAAAGACTTATTGCTCCATTTTGAATTCATCAGACCCACTCCCCCAAAATCCTATTCCTGAGCTCTGGTGTTTTTAAAAGAAAAACAGCTTAATACTTGCCGCTATCAGCACCACCGATAATACCCGTTTCAGGTTCAGTTCCGAAATAGTACGGCTGCCCATGGCCGAACCTAACAAAGCTGCCGCCATCACCCCCGAAATCCAGTAAACAATATGAGGCTGAAGACTGATATGCTTACTCATCAGGCCGGTGAGCCCGCTGGCCGAATTGAGGAATATGAACAAGGCTGCTGCAGCTGAGGCTTCTTTAATCCTGGCGTAGCGGGCAAGGATAAGCACCGGCGACAGCAAAATACCTCCGCCTATACCAATAATGCCTGAGACCAGTCCGAGCAGCAAGCCCAGGCCCATCCCCGGCCAGAAGGGAGGATCGTGAGTGGTGTCGTTCTCCGTATTCCTGACCAGCAGCATCCGCATCACCGCTATGATCAGCATGATGCCCAGGATGATTTTATACATCGTAGGGTTGATACTGATTTTAGCACCCAAATAGGCTGCAGGCATCGAAGTTAGCAGGAAAGGCAACACCTGCCTCCACCTGAAAAACCCGGCCCTGAAATACGAAATAAACGCGATGAGCGAAACCACCAGGTTCAATATCAGCGCATAATAACGGATGGATTCGGGTGCGAAGCTGAACAGCGCCATAAGGGCGAGATAGCCGCTGGCTCCGCCGTGCCCGACCGAAGAGTAGAAAAACGCGATCAGCATGAGGCCGGTCACGAAAAGCAATTCATTTTGTACCATGGTTCTCCTTTCCAATTCAGTTTGCATTCGGGAGGCTGTACTGTTTCCGGCGACAACCCATCGGTTGCAATTTCATAAATCTTTCAATTCTTAG
>CAIPFN010000184.1 GCA_903864265.1 uncultured Bacteroidales bacterium
ATTATTTGCTTTTAAAACAAGCCCTTACGGAATTTGGACACATATACATAATTAAATGTATTAAGGCGAACCAAAATAATTCTTTAGTTGTGTAATAATACTATACTATCTTACTATATTTGCCGGTGATTTTGCTCCGATAAAAAAAGTAGTTCATCTGCCTCATTTTTTTATCTAACTGCCAAACTAATCCAAATTAACTGTCAATATTGAATTAACATACACTTTTTGGCGTTTTTAACCCTAAAATCAACTCAAAATCTAATACTTTAATCACTCAATAATTATTACTCACAAAAACCCCAAAAAACATGAAAATTAAAATTTTATTACTTGCTTGCTTGTTTGCAGTCGGCTTCACATCCGTGAATGCGCAGATGGTAAAAGTTAAAAAAGGACAAAAGATCCTGAACCTGGGACTTGGAATCGGTTCTTCTCTCGGCTATAGTTCTATTTATAAAACAACTGTTCCTGCTATATCAGGTTCGTTGGAAGTAATTGTCAAGGATGGTTTGCTTGACAAAAAAGCTTCAATTGGCGTGGGTGGTTATTTGGGATTTTCATCCGGCAAAACCGCAGTCACAATTGGCAGTGAGACCTATGGCTATAAATATACTAACTTCATTATCGGGCCGCGTGGATATTTCCACTATCAGCTTGTTGAGAAGATTGATACCTATGCCGGATTATTGATCGGATATTGGGCAGTTTCCTCTCAAGCATATGGCGGTATGCCTGAAGGTTATGATGGAGGTAGTTTTGGCGGAGTTAGAACAGCTGAATTTGTTGGTGCCCGTTATTACTTTAATAAGAAATATGCTGCCATGGTTGAACTTGGTTATGGCATTTCCTACATGAATATTGGCTTGACAATCAAAATGTAACCGAAAGATTATTAATTAGAAAAGGCCCGAAATTCGGGCCTTTTCTGTTATTCTGCTTCTTCATCGGGATCGGGTTTCATCACATAGCGTTCCCATTTGTCGATAACGGCTTTCATATCATCGGGCAATTCGGTTTCGAAATACATCTTACGTCCGTCGGCCGGATGGGCAAACCCAAGTGATTGAGCATGCAGGGCTTGTCGCGGGCAGAGGTCAAAGCAATTCTGAATAAACTGTTTATATCTTGTGAAAGTGGTTCCTTTCAGAACCTGGTTGCCGTTGTATCGTGCATCGTTGAACAAGGTATGTCCAATATGCTGCATATGGGCGCGGATCTGGTGAGTTCGTCCTGTTTCGAGGGTACATTCCACCAGGGTGATATAATGAAACCTCTGCAGCACCTTATAATGCGTAATAGCTTCCTTTCCATGGCTGCCATCGGGAAATACATCCATGATCAGTCTGTCGCGCAGGCAGCGCCCGATATGACCGGTAACTGTACCTTCTTCTTCTTTAAAATCGCCCCAAACCAGCGCCATGTATTTCCGATCGACCTTATGATCGAAGAAACTACGCGCCAGCCGGCTTTGAGCCAGTTCGTTTTTGGCAACCAGTATCAAGCCGGTGGTGTCTTTGTCAATGCGATGAACCAGGTAAGGTCCCACTTCGCTGACGATTCCCTGCTGCTGAAAGCGGTATGCCAGGGCATTTACAAGGGTTCCTGTATAATTGCCATGTGCCGGATGCACTACCATGCCGGCTGCTTTATTTAAAACCAGTACATCCTCATCTTCATACACCACGTTGAGTGGTATATCTTCGGCAAGGATCTCCGTATCCCGTGGCGGATAGGCAAGCACTATTGAAATGATATCCATGGGTTTAACCCGGTAATTGGGTTTTACCGGCTTATCATTTACCAAAATATTATTGGCATGTGCAGCATTCTGTATCTTGTTCCTCGAAGCATTCTGAATGCGTCCCATCAGGAACTTGTCGATCCGCAACATAGCCTGTCCTTTATCTACTTCAAACCGGAAGTGCTCATAAAGGTCGTTTTCTTCAGCAGCGGCCGAGGTATCTTCTAACTCTTCAGCCTCGGCTGGGAATAATTCTGATTCTTCTGTCATAATGGTGATTAGGTTCAGAGCCAGGTCGTAGAATGCCTGCTTCTTGATATGATTCAGTTCAGGCCTGATTTAAACTCATTTTTTTGCCTGAACTTTTATTAATGATTCTGTTTTGTTAAGGGATAAATCCAGTCAGCCTTCAGGGAAACCCCTTTAAAATTGATTCCTGACTTTAGCGGATAACCATTTTACCGCTGGCTTTCCTCCCGCTATCCTTGTCGGTGAGTATTACCATATAAAAACCCGGGGAAAGAGCGCTCACATTTACAGGATTCGCGAAAGCATCGGTTAAAACCTGGCTTCCTGTTGCTGATATAATGCTGATAAGCAGTTTGCTGTTCGTGTTTTTGGTCCACGACTCAGGCAATTGTACAATGAGGTTGCCATCGGTAACCGGGTTAGGTTGAATGCGGATATGCTGTACTTCGGCCGAATTGATAATTCCCAGCGGGTTTTCGGCTCCAACTATCGGCCGCATCATGAGCGATCCATAATTAATCTCACTGCTCATATCCCATTCGCCACTCACATTGTAAAACCGTTTTGTATGACTATCCTTGTACCTGTCGAAACCGACATTCAGATTGTCATTGAAGGTTTGTGACCAGCCAATGTAAAAGATCAGACCGGGAAAAGTGATCGGATCAACCACCAGGGGTTCTTCGAACCAGTATGAGTTCAGTTCATTCAGGCTGTTGGTGTATATGGGGGTAACTCCATTGAGGGATTTGATGATCTGGCCAGGCTTTCCGAATGCGTCATTCCATACAACCAGGTCAATAAGTTGTTTGTTCGTCCCGCTGATAACCGGGTTAAAATACATCTGTATTCCCCTCAGGGTATCGGCATCGTTGAGTTTGTATTGTACCGCGTAGGATCCGGCTGCACCGTTAATGCCTATACCCGCTTCAGACGTACCGTTGTCGTAGGCGTAGTAATTGCTGAACAACTGATCGAACTGTATAGTATCGTTCGATTGGAATAAGGGATTGTTATCCGAAGTTACCAGGGTATGCATAATATGGAAAACCACTTTTTGTTCATCCGTTACCGGAAAGAAGAAATTTACCGGCGGGTGGGCAAAGGGGGGTATTTTAGTGTATCCATCAGTCAGATAGGGTTTAATCGTCCCGTCACCTCCGTTGTAATCTGAAATAATGGTGCTGAGAGAATTTTTACGCACATTATACCGGTACGAGATATTCCTGGGTACATTATCAAGATTCGCGATCTTTATATCCAGGGTATCTTTCATCTCATTTATAAAGTTCTTACGGTATTGCCTGAAAGGCATGGATTCATAATTCCGCAACATCGAAGGGGCCACTTCTGCGAAAGCCACATCTTTTTGAACCGGACGACCTGTATTTAGCCAAACTACATCAATATTCCAATTACTGCCATTGCTGCGCCAGTCGGGTTGCGAGTTACCAGCCAGGCTGGCAATATTGTGAAACCTGAACTGGAAACCATTCTTGAAATAGGATGCACTATCCGTTACCGGGATAAGCACCTGCCGGAAATAGCGGTTGTCGGGCAGGGCAAAGGAATCAACCGAAACACCTCCTTGTGTCGACCATATTTGTTTCCAGCGGGGTTCGATGGTAGTTCCGGAAATGGAATGTATAGTATCGTTATCACCGGGTGAATGGAACTCCAGGAGCAAGGACGCTTTTTTTGAGGGTGGACTCGTTGTTCGTCCCTGGGGTTGATAGTAGAAACTCAGGAAAACCGAATCCGAAAGGGTAATGGCTTTTGCAACAGGTGATAAGATTGAATCGAGCCGGATAGGAAGGGACGTCAGGTAATCGGCGTCAAATGGATTGGCTCCTGCATTGGTATAGAGTGCTCCTTTTTCGTCGAGTGCGTCAAGGGTTGCCACACCAATACTGGGTGGATATTTGGCAAAATCCGTATTCACAAAGGCAAAGTTGTCGGCCCAGCGCAAAGGGGAAGGATACACCGAGATTACCGAGAAGTCATCGTAAAAAGGCAGGGTAACCGGGGAGGTGACGGCGGCGCTTTTAATACGGATGCTGTACTTGTTGGCAACAGCAGGATTATATGCCGGCATGGTCAGCATTTCCTGGGCTATAGCTGAAATACCCATCAGGGTAAATAAAAGTATGGCAAAAATGTTTTTTGTCATTCAATAATTATATTAAGGTAAAGGGGTTTCGGGAGGAATGGTGTCAATCACCAGGGTTTTGATATATTCATCGAAGTTAAAGTCGGCACCCGATTTATAAATAAGCGAAAAACTGCTTCCTCCCAGCAGATGCTTTCCATATACATAAACAGGGGTTTGTTCAAAAACCTGTGCGTTAGTGCTGTCGCAGCTGCCCAGGTATGACTCGTTGCCTATAACCAGGCCCAGCTTACTTAATTCGATGCGTGCCTCTTCGCGCGATTTGCCTATCAGGAACGGTATGGCAGGCTGCCCTCGGCCGGTACCTGATCCGATTACCAGGTCAACAACCGATCCTTTACGAATGGGAGTTCCCGGTTTCACGAAAACGCCGTTTACAGTAGCTTTTAATACAGCATTTTCAGCAATATCGGGAACAACGCGTACGCCCCCCAGTTTAAGGCCGTAGGTTTGCAGAAGGGCTTTGGCGCGTCGGAGTGAAAGATCAATGAGTTCGGGCATGCTCACCTGTTCAGGCATATACGAAACCAGGGAAAGATAAATTGCCCTGCCGGGTTTCACCTTGGTATTGGGCAAAGGGTCCTGCGAAATCACGCTTCCCGGCTTACGGGTGTAATCATAAATGGAGTCAACAACCACAAGCTCAAAATCTTTACTCGACTCAAGGCTGTTCACCTGGTTTATCGAAAGACCTACAAAATTCGGGGTCACGGCAACCTGGTCGTGACGGGTATAGAACTTTAAGACCATGAGGATAATCCATGCAATCACAACGAAAAGCAATATTGAATATGCCAGATGTTTTAAAAACCGCCGGGTAGTGATAAATTGAATGAAGTTCATAAGCCTTTCTGTGCCCTGAATGGTTGCTGTTTAACCCTTTGCTTATATAAACTATAAGAGGGCGATATTATTGTTTCTTTTTTGCAAAGATATAAATTTACATCGCAGCGCAGGTAAATAATGAGAGTATCTGGTTTTTCCACCGCAGGCCGGAATGTACTGCCGTTGTGAGGTACACCCTTCCCGGCTTCCCGCTTGGGGGATTCCCGGTTTTTTAAATACAATCATCAGCGGGATTCATACATTTCCCTCATCGCATTTCTGACAAATAGCAGCCGCTGTACCCCTGTCAGTAACTTTAACTTCAGGCTTAATTATTTCCGGCTTTGCTTACAGCCTCACCAGGCGAAGATCTCTGCATTGGAACACAACTCTTTCGAAATATGAATAAAACCAACCGATATTAGCTATCCTGGTAAAAAAAGGCAGAAACCAGTCGCCATTTTCAAAGTATTGAGAAGAAAATACATGCTACTGATATCGTGTATTTCGCATATTGGAATTCTGTCAATTCCTTCAACCTTAAGAAAAAGCCAGCAAGTAGGGCTGAAAATCTGTGTTAATCTGAGAAATCAGTGGCAAACATAGCATATTGTGAGCTTAATAACTCAAGTTTCGCATTAAAGCTAAACCATTAAAAAACAATGAAATAAGTGAAAAAAAGTAGCATGTAAATTTGTTTAAATTACTGAATATCAGTAATTTTATGTCGCCAAACAAAAAACAAATACATGCTACAGGGTAAAATTACTACAAACATTTCAGAATTGAACAACTTTTTCACTTCAAGCCAAAAA
>CAIPFN010000185.1 GCA_903864265.1 uncultured Bacteroidales bacterium
ATGCAATCCATTCGGTAATTCCCATTGGTAGAAGGGTTTAGGGGTTGAGGGGTTGGGATTCAGGGAGAAACTAACTCCACTGTACTTATTTATTTTTATAGGATTCAATAACAGACAGGATTTCAACTGAGTTCCTGATGTTTTCGGAATACTCGAGTAATTCGGTATGTGCGTCATAATCCTGGGTTAAAGCAATGAAAAGCTCGACAATGGCTTCCTTCTGCTTGCCTGACTCATACAGGTAAGCTACACGGCGGTAAGTAAGCGAACTGTTTTCTCCCTGGTAATAGATCCCGTTTTCCAGTATTTCGAGTGCCTTGTCGTAATCTTTTTTAACATCGGCATAAAAGTCGGAATAGTCGAGCCAGATTTCGGCATGATAGGGCTCCAGTTCGCTGGCTTTTTCGTACGATAAAGCGGCTTCCTCCTGCTTGCCCAGAGTGAGCTGGGTTTCGGCCAGCACAATATAGTATTCGGCATTATCGGCTTCAATTTTTATGGCCTGCTCCATATGCGACAAGGCTTCTTCATGTTGTCCCAATTCAACGAAACAGAGTCCTATGCCCATCCATGCATCCGAAAAATGCCGTTCGAGGCTGATCGATTTACGGTAAAACTCAATGGCCGTTTCATATTTATCCATACTGGCATAACAGTCGCCAATATAATAATTGGTCATGGCATCGGGCTTTTCGAGTTCAAAAGTCTGTTTATACACATTAATGGCTTCCTGGTACATCTCCATCTGTTCATAACACTGGGCCTTGCTGAAGTAAGCAGGTGTAAAGGTAGGGTCAATGGCAACGGCATAGTCAAAACTGTCGATGGCTTTTTCGTATAACTCGAGGGTGCTGTAGGCTATGCCCAGGTTATACCAGGCCACGAGGGAATAAGGCCTGCCGTTGATTTCCTGCGAAAAAAACTCAATCGCTTCTTCGCTCATCTGCCCCATTTCGTAGCAATATCCTATTTCGTAAAGCAGGCTTTCGTTTTCCTGATTCAGGCGGATGGCTTTCTTGAGATGTTCGGCAGCCTTTTTATAATCGCGGAGGTTCTGGTACTCGAAAGCGATGCTGGTATGAATTTCATCCAGGTCTTCATCCACCTTGGTGATGGCTTTCTGATATTCCCTGATGGCTTCCGCATGCTTGTGCATGGTACTGTATACCGTGGCCCGGGTAAGTGAAATATCCGGGTTTTGCGGGTCAACGGATTCCAGGCTGTTCAGCCGGGCCAGGGCTTTTTCAGGTTCGCCGTTGTTGAGGAAATACTGGGCTTTAAAAACCTGGAAACTGACTTCGGCAGGGAATTGCTCAATGGCGAAATCGATAGCCTTGAGGGCTTTCACCAGTTCCGACTCACTGAAATAATAGTAAATAATATCCTCCAGCTCTCCACTATCGAAAAAGGAATATCCACCTTCCCCGGAAACGCTTTCGAAGCGTTCGAGCAGTTCGCGCAGGTATTCCTTGTCTTCCTCGTATTCATCCATTGTACAGCATTCAATTTTGACAGTGCAAAGGTAAGAAATTTTAGGATTATGCCTTAAACCTTTCTCTTTCCGGATACAAATCCCCGTAAAATATGATTCCTACAATGATGTTCCCTTTGCTGCGAATTGTATCTTTGCAAAAAAACTACCATGACCTTAATCAAAAGTATTTCAGGCATCAGGGGCACTATCGGCGGAAAACCGGGTGAAAACCTTACGCCATCGGATATTGTAAAATTTGTTACCGGCTATGCCACCTATATCCTCAGCGAAAATCCTGACCGTAAAATCAAAATTGTAGTCGGACGCGACGCCCGTGTTTCGGGTGCCATGGTGAACAGCCTTGTTTGCGGAACCTTGATGGGCATGGGCATGGATGTGATTGATCTTGAACTTTCCACCACCCCCACCGTTGAGCTGGCTGTTACCGCGTGTAAGGCACAGGGAGGCATTATTCTCACCGCCAGTCATAACCCGGGCGAATGGAATGCATTAAAACTGCTGAACGCCGATGGCGAATTCCTGGATGCGGAAGCCGGGGCTAAAGTTTTGGAAAATGCCATGTCGGCTGAGGTGGAGTATTGCCAGGTGGATAAACTGGGAAGCTATTCCATCGACAATACCTTTATTGATAAGCATATTAAAATGGTGATTGATCTTCCGCTGGTTGACGTGGAAGCCATCAAAAGGGCCAACTTCAAAGTGGCCGTTGACGCGGTAAATTCAACCGGGGGAATAGTTATCCCCAGGCTGTTAAGGGCCCTGGGCGTTGAAAAAGTGATAGATTTATACTGTGAACCGAACGGGATTTTTCCACATAATCCCGAACCCTTACCGGAACATCTGCACGAATTGAGTAAAACGGTTGTCGATTATAAGGCGCATGTAGGTTTTGTTGTTGATCCGGATGTCGACCGGCTGGCCATTGTGAGCGAAAACGGTAAAATGTTCGGCGAAGAATATACGCTGGTAGCTGTGGCTGATTATGTGCTCAACCATACTCCGGGGAATACGGTTTCCAATATGTCGTCGACGCGTGCTTTGCGCGATGTTACCGAAGCGAAAGGACATCAGTATTCGGCATCGGCCGTGGGCGAGGTTAACGTGGTAAAAATGATGAAGGATACCCATGCCGTTATTGGCGGGGAAGGCAACGGCGGGGTGATTTACCCCGAGTTACATTATGGCCGCGACTCCCTGGTAGGGATTGCACTCTTTTTGACCCACCTGGCCAAAACCGGGCTGAGTTGTTCGCAGCTGAGGGCCACCTATCCGGAGTACACCATTTCGAAAAACAAGATCACCCTGGCCCCGGGCATGGATACCGAACTGATACTGAAAAAGGTACAGGAAAAATATAAAGATCAGCCTAACAGCACCATCGATGGGGTGAAAATTGAATTTGGCAACGAATGGGTGCACCTCCGTAAGTCCAATACCGAGCCTATTATACGGATTTATGCCGAAAGTGTTTCAGCTCAAAAGGCGGAGCAGCTGGCTGAGCGCATTATGGCGGATATTAAGGGGTTGGTTGGGGAGTGAGGGGATTGATGAGATTGAGGGGATTGAGGGGATTGATGAGATTGATGAGATTGATGGGCGACGAGGGGACAAGAGGATGGGGCGACAAGGTGAGGGGCGACAAGGCGAGGGGCGATGGGATTTTCCCCTATGTTCACCCTCCCCGGTGGAGACCTGCCCTTCAGCCAGCGTCTGGCCAATATCGCCCCGGTGGGCATGGTGATCCTGGCCATGGTC
>CAIPFN010000186.1 GCA_903864265.1 uncultured Bacteroidales bacterium
CATACGATTTGGAGAAGATGTGGAAGGATATTCCATTCCGGTATTAAACGAGCGGGAAATACGGGCTGCGGCAGGCATACTGTTCGTGATGATGTTTATATCTATATTTTTAGCCGCATCAAAAGGCGATTTTCTTCTGCTGAAGTATGCGGTGATCATATTCCTGACTGATCTCTTAATACGGGTTTTTATTAATCCTAAATATTCTCCTTCCTTAATCATCGGGCGTTTGATTGTCAGGAACCAGGTTCCCGAATATGTAGGCGCTAAGCAGAAAAAATTTGCCTGGATTATAGGCGTGGTTCTGGCTGTTACCATGTTTGTACTGGTGGATGTTGTAAATTCCTACAGTCCGATAACAGGCATGATCTGTATGATCTGCCTGATATTCTTATTCTTCGAAACCTCCTTCGGGATTTGCCTGGGATGCAAATTCTATTCGCTGGTGTACAAAGAAAAGGCGCAATATTGCCCCGGGGAAGTGTGTGATGTCAAATCAAGACAGGATATTCAAAAAACGTCCAGGGTTCAGTTATTGATTGTCATAAGCTTTTTTATTTATATCACGCTTAGCGTGTTTATATTTCATGAGACCTTTAGTGTAAAACCCCATAACCTTTTCGGAACCACAAGCACTGAACAGGTAAAATAGCAGGCATTTTTGAAATTTATCTCGTTAAGGGTCTTTATTCCGGAAAAGCTGCCTGAAATAAAATCTTTGACAGTTCTGTATTCTATCTGCTGCTTCTTTTATTGACCTGTCAGAACAGAATGAATCGCTTGTGCTGTAGTATATTATTCCAAAATACATAAGCCGGAATTTAAAAAACAGTGCATCCGGCCGGGAACTCCCGTTTCCCAAAAAATCATAATACGTGGCAATAGGACTGGATTAGGCTCGTTACACCACCTAATCAAAACATAATGCCATGAAAAGATCAAGCATTTTAATTCCCGTTATTCTGGCAGCTCTGGCTCTGGGATTTTCGGCATGTCAGAAAGATACAACCGGCACTCCCGGCAGTTCCTCTCTGGGCATCAAATTAACTGCGCTGAATAAAAGCTATTCATTGCCTGTAAACTCCGGCGGTATGAAATCCGCATCCGCTTACTCAACCTCCATCACCTGGGATACTGCACGCATGGTAGTATCGCGCCTGAAATTCGAGGCTGAACTTAAAAATACGATCACGCACCACGACTCGGTTGAGGTGAAATACGAATGGAATGGCCCACAGGAAATCAACCTTTTCGACACAACTGTGGTCATCGGTACCTATGCACTTCAGCCAGGCTATTATGATGCCGTTGAATTGAATGTTGAGGGCTTCAAAAAAGATGCAGCAGGCCAGCCTGTATTCTATCTCTCCGGGATTTACACCAGTAACAGTATTGTCACGCCTATTATGGTGAAGGTTTACGACAACATCCAATTCAAAACCGAAAAGGATAGTGTTAATGTCGCGGCCGACTACAATTCGGATTTCACCAGCACCATACTTTTGTATCTCGATCAGTTGCTGTTGGATATTCCGCCTTCGGCCCTTGATAATGCTACGCTCACTAATGGGGTCATTATTATTTCGGCCGATTCGAATGTTGGTATCTACAAGATAATCATGCGCAACCTGGGCAAGGATCGTCATTGCCGGCATCACCATTGTCATAGACACGGTAGTTGATATTATAAAATCAAGCATGTGAAAAAGGCGGGACTTCCCGCCTTTTTTCATGTGCATGCTGAAGTTCTAATAAAAAAGCCATTACCAGGTGCAGCTTTCCCGATTTAACACAAAGGGGACTGACCATTGGAGCGCTTTATTTATCTTTGCAACATTCTAACAGGCATTTAATGGGTTTTATGGATTTCGAGGCTACAGAATATACATTGCAATCATTGGTCACAGGTGAACTTTTTGAAGATACGGGATGGCTGCTTGATGCACCCGGTGAATTAAAACCGGGCCTGATCCGTGCCAATTATAAACATGTTCAGATGAATCCGAAAGATTCTTCCTACGGGATATATCGTTTTGCCGACTGGCTCCCTGTAAACCGCATGCTGCAAGGCTCATCGGCACCGATAACCTTTAAAAGCAGCGGGCTGGCCACATTTCTCGGTTTAAACA
>CAIPFN010000187.1 GCA_903864265.1 uncultured Bacteroidales bacterium
CCAGGGGAGATAATACCGGCAGTATAAGCTGGAAAATCAGCATATTGGGCAGCACGATCCAGCTCAGGTTCGGGGTCCGCCTCACAAACATCCTGTCGTGGTGTTTCCAGAAGGCCTGCATGATTCCGAAAGTCCAGCGCGAACGCTGCTTTGCCAGCATATGCATGGTTTCGGGCACTTCGGTATAGGCGTAGGCTTCGTTGCAGGTGCGTACTTTAAAACCGGCACGCAGCAGTCGCAGCGTGAGGTCGCAGTCTTCAGCCAGGGTATCGGTGGTAAACATGCCCACTTTTTGAACGGCATCGCGCCTGAAAGCCCCTATGGCTCCCGGCACTACCATGATGGCATTCAGGGTGTCGAAAGCCCGGCGGTCAAAATTCTGGCTGGTGATATATTCAATCGACTGCCAGCGCGTCAACAGGTTTATGCGGTTTCCGACCTTTACGTTTCCCGCTACGGCCGCTACCAGCGGATCCGCAAAATAGGCCACCAGCAGCGAAACGGCATCCGCTTTCAGAACGGTATCGGCATCAATGCACACCAGTATTTCGCCCGAGGCAAATCCTATCCCGTAATTCAAGGCGGAAGCCTTGCCTCCGTTGGGTTTGGTTAGTACTTTCACCCTGGGGTGATTTCCATATAAGGCATTAATATTGGCAAAGGTTTTATCTTTCGACCCGTCGTCAACGAAAACGATTTCGAAATCAGGATAATCGAGCTGTAGCAGGTTCTCCACCGTTTTGGAAGCGGTGATCTCTTCGTTGTATCCGGGCACTATGATGCTGACCTTGTAGCGGTTGGCAGGAATGAGAACAGGCTGTTGTTTTTTTGACCTACTTTTCTGTAGTATAGCCAGTATGGCCAGGCTGAGGATTTTGAAAATCGACAAAAACATGGCCAGGAAGAAAATAGCCGATATCACCCGGTTAAAATAATAGCTGACCCTGAACACGGTGGCATCGGCTGATTCGAGGTAGCGATTGAAGGACCCATGCGCAACGGGCATCAGGTCGTCGCGTTTTTTGTTCATCAGCGAGGCCAGGCTCACAAATTCATACCCCTGCGATTTGTAATATTCTATTATTTGGGGTAAGGCCTCGATGGTGGCTTCCCTTTCGCCTCCGGCATCGTGCATCAGGATAATGTTCCCCAGGTCCTTTTGCCTGATGGCCCGGGCTACCACCGTATCGGCAGTTACGCCGGCTTCCCAGTCGCGCGGATCGATGGATGAACCTATGGTGAGGTAGCCTTCGCTTTTGGCGGTATAAATCGGCCTGATCTGCAAAGGGTTCGTAGGCTCGGCATCCGTATTATAGGGCGGCCTGAAAAGGGTGGTGGCGTGACCGGTAATGCTTTCAATAATGTAACCGGTCGAACGAAGTTCGAGCCGTAAACGATCGTCGGAGGTTAGTTCGAGGTTGGGATGCAGGAAAGTGTGATTTCCTATTTCGTGACCTTCGCGGTATATACGCTGCAAAAGTGGCAGGTTTTGTTCGGCATTGATCCCTGTGACAAAGAATACCGCGGGCACTTTATACTTGTTCAGTATATCGAGTATATGAGGAGTATACCGTTCATCGGGACCGTCGTCGAAAGTCATCACTATTTTTTTGGGTGATTCCCCCGTTTTATTGATCACATAGCCCGATGGCAGGCTCAGGTAGTTTTCTTCCGATATCAGTTTTTCTTTGGCGTCGACCTGCAGATCAATTTTTCCCGGGTTGGGCTCCGAAATAATATTGAGAATTTCACCTGCTCCTTCATAGTCGACACTATAAGCAGATTGTGTATTGGACAGCACATTGCTGCCGAAGGGGCTGGCCGAGAGGGTTTTCTCCGACAGATCGTGGTTATAGAACTGCCAAAGCCTGTGATCTTCCGAGCCTAAATACCAGAGCGCTACTCCCGAGGTTTCGAAATCGGCGGCAGCGCGCATAGCATTGAAAGCCGTGGCTGCATCGGCAAAAAATACCTTGTGGAGTTTATCGTTTTCGTCGTAATAATCGTAATTCAGATTATAGGTGGTGTTGTCGAACTGTATTTTGCCTTCGCTTTCCATGGCTGTCGAAAGGGCTTCCTGGTAGGTTACGTCTTCGCCCAGGTGGCCTTCCTGCCAGTCGTAGCCATAAGCCGCAATACACAGAACCACTTTGTCGGGCGGCACCTTCTTGCATAGTTCGTCCAGGGCTGCTTCCACCCAGTACTGGGCGGCTACCGGGCCGGGTTCGGAAGTGGCGTTGTACTGGTCGTAGCCCATCAGCAAAAGAAAATCATTGTATTTAGCCAGCTCCACAACATTATAATCCTCATTAAAAGGTGCAATATCCTGGGTAACCAGGTACCCTTTTGCGTGAAGGGCGGTATAGAGTTCTTTCTGGAAGAGGATGACATTTTCATCCGTTTTTTCCTTCAGCAGGTCTTCAAAGTCAATATTTATCCCGTTGAATTTATAGCGGCCGAGCAGGTTGAGCAGGTTGGCTATCAGCCTGGCCCGTCGCTGGGGGGAGGTGATAATGCGGTGTACATTGTCGCCGTTCCATTTGTTGTTGAAATAGTTCGACAGCATAGGTACAATAGCCAGGTGGTTGCTGCGCATAATTTCGAGGGCCGATGAATCAATATCCAGGGCAATTTCATCGGATTTATCCTGTATGAACAGCCATTCGGGCAACACCATATTCAGCCGGCCTGCATTCTGTTTCAGGGAATATTTGGATTGAATGTCCCAGTTTACATAAAATGCGGCCCGTATGGGTTCGTATTTTTTGACGGACACCGAAGGCGGCACCTTATCCTTTTTGTAGAAATCGTGCCCCTCGTGTATGCGTGCTTCCTTTGCCAGCTTTAAGAACCGGGCCGATTCGGTGGCCTGGATATCTTTGGTGGCAAATTTCCGGTTGTCATCCTGCGAGAGGGCCAGGTGCTCCCTTAAGGTGGGCAGCTTAAATACCTGTTTATGGAAAAGGGAAATCAGCACCGAAGCCACTCCTGCTATGAGCAGTACGGCAAGAATTTTTACCACCCATAAAAAGCGTTTCCAGCGGGAAGAATCGGGAGAATAGAAAACCGGTTTAGCTGTTGAATTAATCATAAGATAGTTTTATGCGTCAGGACAATATATTTTGGATACGAAAATTGTAAATTTAACTCATATTTCCTTCTAATGTTTCAATCAGCAGGGTAAAAATTTCTCAACAGGGCCTGCTTTAAGCCTGATATGCGAAAAATGGAGTATAACTTTCATTCGGAATAGCTCTTAAAAAATAAAAAGTATGCAACCTATCAAGTTAAAAAGTACTTTTGCATTCAAATTCTAAAAGTAGTCATCATCAAATGGACGAAGGCCCTGATTTATACCGTTTATTAACCTGATTTCGGGAGCTGCAGGCTGATTTGTCAGCGTCCTCCTGAAATCACAACCGTGGAGGATGCTTCTATGACAGCATTAACAACATTTTATTTAAGTCAGATCCTGGGAATGAAAATTTTCTCCCGGGACAACGAAGTTATTGGAAAGGTACTGGATTTACTGGTATATTCCGATCCGGCCTCCACCGAGGAGCCCACGCGTCCCAACGTGGTGGCGGTGAAGACCGGCAGCAGCTCGCACCCTGTTTATTATAATTTTACGTATTTTGAAATCAACCGTAAGAAAGAGAAAATTGTAATTCTCTGTACCAAAAAGCAACATATTGAAGAGGAAGAACTTGCACGTTTTCTCCCCCTAAAGGAGAATATTCTCGACCAGCAGATTGTCGACCTGAACGGCCGTAAGCTGGTGCGCGTAAACGATCTCAGGCTGGCTTCCATCCCCAGCGGCACCTATGTGGTAGCGGTGGATGTGGGAGTGGAAGGTCTGTTGCGCAGGCTGGGCGTAGCCGAAACATTCAAGAGCATTGCCTCGGTAATGCACCTGCCTATCCCTTCAAAATTTATCCTCTGGGATGATGTGGATACCCTCGATACCTCAAACCTGAACATCAAGCTGGGCAAACCTCTCACAAAGCTGCAGATGCTTCACCCTTCCGATCTCGCCGATATTATTGAGGAACTCGGCCGCAGCAACCGTACCAGCGTTTTCAATAGCCTCGATGAAGAACAGGCTGCCGATGTACTCGAGGAAATGGATCCCAAGCTCCAGGTCGACCTCATCGAGAGCCTCACCATTGCCAAGGCCGCAGACCTGCTCGAGAAAATGCCTGCCGACGAAGCAGCCGATATTATCGACCTGTTGCAGGAAGACCGGGCTGAACAGCTGCTCAACGAAATGGATAAGGAAACCTCGGGCGAAGTACGCGAACTGCTCGAATATTCTAACCGCTCGGTGGGAAGTATCATGAGTACCGACTTTATGTCGTTCCACGAAAACGAAACCGTTGAACAGGCGCTCACCACCATACGTGAAACCAAACCGGAGGAACCCATGTTGTACAATCTCTTCGTGGTTGCACACAACGGGAAACTCATAGCCACGGTTTCGCTCCGCAATCTGGTGGTTTCGGACCCGGGAGTAGTGCTGAGGGATATTATGCGCAAAAACCCGGTGTCAGTCGAGGATAATGATAAACTGGATTCCCTGGCCGAAATTGTGTCGAAATACAATTTGCTGGCAGTACCCGTGGTAAACCAGCACCAGGTGCTGGAAGGCATGGTGGTAATTGATGATATTGTGGATGACTTGCTGGGCGCCAGGAAGACCAGGTAATTTAGGAAGGGGAGTTTTATGACACGAAAGATCAGCCTGCAAAACAAAGGCATATGGCGCAACATACTTATTTTCTTCGCTTTACTGGGCCCGGGAATTATTACCGGCAGCGTGGATAACGACGCCGGCGGAATTACCACCTATTCGGTGGCAGGGGCCCTGTACGGCTACAAACTGCTGTGGACCATGATACCGGCATTCATCGTACTGCTTATCATACAGGAAATGAATGCCCGAATGGGAATTGTGACCGGCAAAGGGCTGGCCGACCTCATACGCGAAAATGCCGGTGTAAAAGTCACCTTCTTTATTTTCGTAGGCCTTTTGATTGCCGACCTGGGAAATACAACTACCGAATTTGCCGGGGTGGCGGGAAGTATGATGATTTTCGGGGTGAGTAAGTACATCTCCGTGCCCATATCCCTGGCGCTGGTATGGCTGCTGGTAGTGAAGGGGAATTACAAGGTGGCCGAACGCATCTTCCTGGTATTCAGTGTATGCCTGCTGATGTATATCGTTTCGGCCGTAATAGGAAAACCCCACTGGGGCGAAATTGCCACTGCCATGACTCACCCTCATATGGAATTCAATGCGCCTTACCTGGCCATTGTGATCGGGATTATCGGTACTACCATTGCCCCCTGGATGCAGTTTTACATGCAGTCGTCGGTGATTGAAAAAGGGCTGAAAATGCGTGACTATAAGTATACCCTGGTAGATATCGTGATCGGTTGCCTGGTAACGGTGATTGTCGCTTTCTTTATTATCATTGCCTGCGCTTCGACGCTTCACGAAAACGGCATTAAAATCAATGAAGCCAAAGATGCGGCCATGGCACTCAAACCCCTGGCCGGCAGCCTCGCTTCTTCCTTGTTTGCTTTGGGATTGTTTGTTGCTTCCATCTTTTCGGCCACTATTTTACCCCTGGCCACTGCCTTTTATGTATGCGAAGCCTTCGGTTTTGAAGCCGGCATCGATAAAAAATGGGAAGAAGCCCCCGAGTTTTATTTTCTCTACACCGGCATTCTTATCCTGGCTGCAGGTATTATCCTTATCCCCAATGCCCCTCTGATCGAAATCAGCATCTGGTCGCAGGTGGTGAACGGTATTCTATTGCCGGTGGTTTTAATTTGTATGATACTGCTGATCAACAACAAAAAAATCATGGGCAAGCATGTTAACAGGCCCTTTACGAATATTATAGGGTGGACTACCATTATTATCCTGGTAAGCCTGTCGCTGATGCTGCTGGTGATACCGCTGTTCACTTAAGCCCAACGGAAATTCATCACCCTGCCGGTTATTCTGTTACAGAATGATACAGCTTTTGCTGAATAAGAAAGTCTGTACGATATGATGCTAATAATTTTATCAGCCGGCCTACTTCCTTTTCCCTTTGCTATCTATAGCAACCGGGGTGAAGTTGTATTGCTTTCATGCTATTTCCGGTCAGGTTCAAATTCAAATTATTTCTGCCTGTTGGCCCTTAAGGGCCTGCCCCCAAAAATCGGGTGAGGCGCTATATCAAGTAGTAAACCTTCCGGATTACTTTTATGTAGGACGATAATCAAAAATTAAAAATAAATGCTGATGGCTCCGGTTAGTAGGGTAACCAGCAGCATGACCAGGGTGGTGGCAACAGCCCATTTTAAAGTGAAACGCTGATGGGCCTCCAGGCTCACACCGGCCATCCCAACCAATAAGTAAGTAGAGGCGACCAGGGGACTCAGCATATGAACAGATTGCCCTAAAAGTGAAGCCCTCCCGATTTCAACGGCAGCTACTCCGAAATGGGAAGCTGTTACGGCCGTTAAGGGAACTATCCCGTAAAAATAGGCGTCGTTACTCACAAAAAAAGTAAAGGGCATGGAAGTCAGTGCGGTGATAATTCCCATATTAGGCCCCAGTGAATCCGGAATAATATGAATAAAGCTTTGTGCCATGGCATCCAGCATTTTGGTGCCCGACAGAATGCCCGTAAAAATACCGGCCGCAAACACCATAGAACCTACCGATAAGGCGCTCCCGGCATGCAAGGCCAGTTTTTTCCGCTGTTCTTCCAGGTTAGGGAAGTTGATGATCAAGGCAATGGCCAGGCCAACCATAAATGTAATGGCAATGGGGAATAATCCTGAAACCAGTGCAACGATCAGCACAAGGGTTAGCAGCAAATTGATATAATAGGTTATTTTATTGGGGATTTCTTTGCTTTCGGGGATTTCAATGTGGATTATCCCCAGGCGTTTCCGCTCTTTTTTACCCATGATGTAGGCAACAAATAAAACCCATACAATGGAGGCCAGCATGCTGGGAATAATGGGGTTGAACAGTTCGGTGGGATTAAGGTGCAATGCGCTTAATACCCTCGCGTTGGCCCCCGTCCAGGGCAGTTTGATCATAAGGCCGACACATAAAGTCAGAATTGCCGTCAGAATCAGGGGGTTAATTTGAAGCCGTTTATAAACCGGCAGCATCGCTCCAACCATGATCAGGTAAGTAGCGGCCCCATCGCCGTCTAACGCAACAAGTAAGGAAAGGATACAGGTTCCTATGATTACTTTCAACGGGTCCCCTTTTGCCAGTTGTAACAATTTAATAATCAAAGGCTCAAAAAGACCAACTTCGAACATAATTCCGAAATACAGTATGCCGAACATGAGTAAAACGCCGGTAGGAGCGGTATCCTTCAAGCCGTTTTCCATCATTTTGCCTAATCCGGATCCGGCCCCGCTAAAGAGCCCGAACAAAATCGGGATCAGGATCAGTGCAACCAGGGGCGAAAGCCGCCTGGTCATGATCAGAGTAATAAAAGTGGTAATCATCCCCAGGCCAAGTAAGGCCAGCATCGTTTCGCTCATGGGTTTTTGTTTCAGATGTTAGGATACGGCAGCTAAAAACGGCTCCGTCTTCAGCAGGCAAAGGGCAACCATGACAAACAACTGAAAAGAAAGAGGTAACCGTTTCTGCAATAAACGGTTAACCTCTTGTCTTTCAATAATCAATCCTCAATCAAATCTATCCTTCTTCTGATCATAGGAAGATCAGGCAGAAAAATAAGTCCGATAGTTAAAAAAACTATTCAGCATAGGTATATGACCATTCTTCGGTCGAACTGTCTGACGAAAGGGTCTTGGTTGCTTTTGACACCCTGTTTTTTGCATCGAAAGTGTAGGTAAAACTTGACCTTGACTTGGAAATCGGGGTTGACCGTGGGTCCCAGTATTCAAAAAAGTCAACCAGTTTAGCGCTGGCTTTGCCATAGAAATTACCCAGAGGTTTCCAGTCCGAATCTGTGGCATTTGCCTGGTGTATATTGTTGGCATTGTCGCCTATGGTGTAGGTGAATTCTTTTATTTTTTTTGCCGTAACACCGTCGTCATCATAGGTGGTAAGCTTGGTGATATTGCCGTTGGTGATGGTAGTTTCATATTTAAGGTGACTTGCGTCGGACCAGAATTCATAATATTTTACCAGGAAACCATTTGCATCGTATTCAAATGTATTGCCGTCAGGATCCTTTGTGATGTATCCGGCAGCATTGATATCATATACACCATAAACATCGGTACCTTTCATCAGGGTGAGTTTTCCTGCTACGGAATAATCGTAGGTGATGGTTTTATCCAAAGCACCTTCCCAGTAATCGTCGAACTTGGTGATTTTGCTTGTGGCTGCATCATACGAAAAATCCCATTTTTCGGTACCGCCGGCCCAAAGTGCATAGAAAGAAATGCTTTTGATCAGTGAGGAGGTGGTGAAGGAAAGGTCCTCACCGTAGGAGGTGCCTTCGGCGTTGGTGGCATAAGCCCTTACATGATACAGGGTGGCGGGGGTCAAACCGGTAATGGTGCTGGTGAAGGTGCCGATGCCGGTGCCGTCAGTGGTTTTTGAACCGGTAATGACCGGGTTTGCAGTTGCTCCCCAGCAAACGCCGCGGGCTGTGACTGCCGAAGTGCCTTGGGAGGTAATGTTACCACCCGAAATGGCCGATGTTACTGAAACGCCTGTTACAGCTGTTGTGCTGACACTGGGCGGGTTGGTGCTGTCTTTCTTGCACGAAGAGAAAGGAAGGGCCATGATAACAGCCAATGCAAAATAATAAAGTTGTTTTTTCATTTTTTAATTGATTTTGGTTTATGATTATATTGAGATTAAGGGTAAGAGAATTAATTGTTCCCGGCCATGATGATCAGGGCAAGGCCAGCCGTAAAGAGGAGGAACATGAAGGCAAGCAATGTATTCACCGGTTTGCTGGCGCCTTTGAATTCTTTCCAGATAAATACACCCCAGAAAGCACCGATCATGGTAGCGCCCTGGCCCAGTCCAAACGAAATGGCGTAACCGGCTTTGTTGGCAGCCAGCAGGCTTAGGGAGGTTCCCAATGCCCATATCATACCGCCGATAATTCCTGATAAATGACTGCGGAAATTGCCGTCGAAATATTGCCTGAAGTTCACCGGAGTGCCTTCAATCGGCTTTTTCATCAGGTAGGTGTTGAAAAGGAAGTTGCTGATCACAATACCGATAACAAAAAAGAAGAATGCGGCATAAGGTGTAAGTTTCCCTGCTTCGGATAAGCCGGCGGCGGTATTGGCAGGATCGGTAGCGATGGCACTGGCCACGAAACGGAAGAACCAGGCCATCAAAAATCCGGCAAGTACCGAAAGTACGATTCCTTTGGTGGAGGTTTTCTTTTCGCTGATAGCATGTTTTTTATAGGCCAGCGCATCCAGAATGATGGCAACCACTACTATACCCACACCCATAAACAGCAAAGTCGGATCGCCCTTTGGCGTTGCCATGTAATTGATGAGTACGCCTAAAACCATACAAATGCCCACTCCCACCGGGAAGGCAATAGCCATGCCGGCAACCGAAATGGCAGCTACCAGCAGTATATTCGAAAGATTAAAGATGATACCACCTATTATGGGATTGATGATACTGGAGGTACTTGCCTGTTTGATGCTTTCGGCAAAGCCCATTCCCACGCTGCCGGTACTTCCGAAGGTGAAACCAAAAATCAGGGAGAACAGGAGGATTCCAATTACATAATCCCAATAGAACAGTTCGAAACGCCAGCTCCTGGCGGCGATTTTCTGTGTGTTGGCCCACGATCCCCAGCAAAGCATGGTGATAAAGCAGAGAACGACTGCCAGTGTGTAACTACTTACGATAAACATGGTTGTTTGTTTTAGTTAGTATTAATTTGGGTTTAGAATTATTTTATTGGCAAAGGGAATCAGAATCCGGAAATCGGGAAACGGCTCACAACAACCCCTTAGGATGCGCTTGCCGCTTTTATGATCCATTCTAACTTCCAATCCCCATTTCGACGATCTTTTTTTTATTTGAAACAACTTTCTTAACTTCACTTATCACCTCCCACATCCAACCTCCCACCTCCCACATCCGACATCCGACATCCCACATCCCACATCCCACATTATTTATGAAACCTTTTAGCTGTAAAACCTATGATCTCCGGTAATCCGGCCACGAACCAGTCGAACCCGCCTTCACCTTCCCTCACCCTGTATTCGTGTGGCAGGTCTTTATCGCGTAACAGCATATGCGCATTCCCGTTGCCTTCGTAATACCTGCCATTAGCCGGTGCGTCAATAAAGAATGCTGTGCGTTCCAGGGCTTTGGACCGCATGGCCGGGAGCCAGCCCGAAATGCTGTCCTTTGCCAGGAAAGCATCCGAAAGAATGCACGAACTGAACTGCTCCTGGCTGATGACTCCGCGGCAAACCGCCGGTCCTTCGGCCTGGTATCCGGCCAGGGCACGGAAACGGTATCCTTTTCGTATCCTTAGTTTTTCTTCCAGGGAGGGAAGTGCTGTATTTAAATGAGATAAAGCAGCAGCTGGTAAAAATACCAGCAACATCGGGCATATGGTGTTTTTTTCGATGGCATGATTTACTATGGCTGCAATGGAGTTGCGCTGCAACGACGTAAAACGGCTTGCCAAATAAATCACCGGGAATAAACGGTTGGAGTTGTCGTATTCAGCCGGAACAAATGCATATACAGGCTCATTATCCAGGGCCAGGGTTTTCATTTGATTTTCGGGAAGGCCCGGGATGGAATTCTTAGCCACCCTGTCGCCGCGATAAGGTTTCCCGTCGAAAGCATCGCTGATAAACCGCAGAGCATCGGGCAAGGCCGAACACCAGTACTGGAAACTATGGCCTCCGTCGCGTACACGGAATGCATGGGGGATGCCGAGCTTCCGCATAAGGATATGCAGTTCCTCGTTGCTTCGGCAAAGCGTTTGTTCCTTGTCGCCGTTATCGATGTAAATATTCAGCTTCTTTATTTCCGTCGCAGTCATGCCGGCCATAATATGGAAAGGGCTGTTCTGCCTGTAATATTCAGTCAGGCGGGAAGTATCTTTCAGTCCGGGTTCGCCAAACAGCCGGCCCCACTGATCGTCCCAACCGGAAGCATCCTCCGTGATATATTGATCATCGGTGCGTACCGATATGCTGAGTGGAACCGCTGTGCCAAATATACCGCTATGTTTCAGATGCAGATTCAGGGCTCCGAAGCCTCCCATGGAATACCCCATAAGCGCACGATGCTGCCGGTCGGCAAGAGTGTGGAAGAGGCTGTCGATGTAAGGAACAAATTCCTGTACAAACATATCCTGGTAGAGGAAAGAGCCTTTATAATCGTTCACATAATACGTCCGGAAAGCTTCGGGCATCACAAAAATCATGGGCCCGGCTTCCCCTTCTTCAACTGCTTTGTCGGCATACTGGCTGATCTGTCCATATTCGAGCCAGGAGGTTTCGTCGTCGCCCAGCCCATGCAGCAGATAGACGACCGGGAATGATTGTTTTACTTCATAGTAATGCGCTGGCAGGCAAACCGAGAAATGAACATCCTGTTTCAGTATGTGGCTGTGCATCACCATGCTTTCCATAATCCGCAATCCTGAAGCGGCAAATGAATTGCAGATCAGTACTATGCCAAAGAAAAACAACAGTGCAGCTTGTTTCATGCTTAGTTTTTAAGGTGTGTTTTCATATAGGCGGCTGATTCGTCAACTCCATTCAGGAATGATTCGTGCAAAGGAGTTCCCTGCCGTACCCGGTATTCGTGGTTCACCTGGTTTTGCCGCAGGCTAATATAAAGGGAATGGTAGCCTTTGTAATTGAGTCCTTTATCACAGATATCGAGGTAATAACTCAGGTCCGTACTGGCTGAGGCAGCATCTTCGGGGATGTTTGCATCAAAGAGCAGGCAAGCATTAATGAGATCAGAGCAGTCGGGCATAAATTGGTACACCCTCAATCCGGCCTGGCTGTTGCCAAGAAGTATGGTATGCCGGCGATCGGCAAGGGTACGATATTTTGCCCTCACCTGGCTGATAATCTGCCGAAGGCTAACCGCTGTGATTGGTACTGTTTGCAAGGGAATTTCCACTACCAGGGAGGCTGGTATCTTTCCGCTGTTCATTTGGGTATTCAATAAAGAGATCAATTGTTGAGATTCCTGGTTCTGATTGGCCTCTTTTCGTTCGTGGAGTGCGAGGATCAAGGCATAGTGGTTGGTATCGGACAAATAGGACGAAGGCACGGTAACGCTGAAGGTCAATTCCGAACCTTCAAGCTGTTCGGTATAAGTACGTTCGGCAGGAACCGCCGCTCCGGGATTCACAGCCGCAGGATCGGCAGGATAAGAAATGTTCTGTACGGCGGAGCTGATATATTTCAAGGCTTCGGGCAAGGCTTTATGCCAGTAGTCCCAGCTGTGGGCGCCGTTTTTTACGCGATACTCATGTTTTATATTCAGTTCGCGCAGCATATCGTGAAGCGCATCGCTGGTTTCGGAAAGGCTTTCTTCATCATCGCCACAATCGAAAAAGTAGTTCTGACCGTTTAAGGATTTGTCACCCGGGTTTTTAAAGAAATAGAAAGGGCTATTGGCTTTAAAGTAATCGGTTAAACGTGCAGTTCCCGTGGTACCCACCCCTCCGAATATGGAACCCCACTGGGAATTCCATCCGTCCTGCGATTCATTCATATATTGCTGATCGGTGCGGAACGACATGCTTAGCACCACCCCGGTTTTAAACACATCCGGATTTTTAGCAGGCAAAATCAAAGCGCCGTAACCACCCATCGAATACCCCATTACGGCTCGTTGCTGAGGATCTTTAATGGTTCGGAACAGGGAGTCAATTGTTGGAACCAACTCTTTGACAAACATATCCATATACGGGAAATTGCCATTAAATTTGTTTACCCAATAGGAATTGAAGCCCTGTGGCATGACATAAATCATGGGCACTGTCGCATTTGCATCGGAATAATAAGGAATGAGCCCATATTTATACCAGGCTGTTTCGTCATCGCCAAAACCATGAAGGAGGTAAACCACCGGGTAATTTGTATGCAAACTGTCGTACTCTTTGGGCAGCAATACGGCATAAGCTATATCCCGGTTTAAAATCCGGCTCTTCAAAGTCTGCTTTTCCAATAGCCTCACAAACTTTACAGTATCCACCGGAGGATCAGGAGAAACAGGACCCGGATCACGTTCACAGGCGGAAAATCCCACTAAAAGAGGGAAAACCCCGAGAAACATCATCGTGAACCTGAATAAACCTTTTCCTGTAATTTTCATTTTCCTGCCTTTTCCTGTGTAGGATCAAAGTTCCTGTTTGGTGAATCACTATATACAACGTACGATTTCAGCGTTATCCTGAAATCCGGATTCTGATTGATCCATTTTATTTCAAGTTTGTGATCGCCGTTTTTCAGCATGTATTTGTGATAAATATCATACTTGCGGATAATGAAGTCATAAGGCATGCGAACCTGTTCGGTTTTCACACCATCAATGTATACATCCAGCAGAGCCACAAAATCGCTTTTTGCCACTCCACACTGGCTCTTCACGTTGCCAAGCACTACGATACCGTTTCCGGTAAAATCCAGTTTGATGCTTTCGTCCAGATAATCTTTCCTCACCAGGAGTTGCTTTGCAGGATACATTCCGGCGAAAGATTCTTCGTACCTGAGCGTTTCAGGTTTCTGAACTTTAATGGTTATGTTGCCGCCTTTCACTTCACCCCCGTTTTTGACAATCAGTTGAGTGGCGTGTTTATAGCTTAAAGCATAAACCTGGTTCAGCGTGATATCCGAATAAGGGAATTTCAGATCCTGCACCTTCTCAACAGCAGGTTTCCAGTAAGCCGGAATATTATCGTACCCCAGCACAACACCAAGTATACCTCCCGCAGTAGCCGGATTGCAATCCGAATCCTGTCCGCAGCGTGTGGCGATATCCATGGTTTTATAAAAATCCTTTTTCCCATACAAAAGCCCCATCACCACATAAGCTGCGTTGACACTAGCATCGATATTGAAGGAATTAAAAACGCCTTCGGGGCAACCCTTTTCGGAAGTATGTTTCTTTTGAAATTCAAACCAGCATTGTTTCCAGTCGGCTGGATATTGTTTATGCCAGGCGATCACATCGCTTATGGACTGATAGAATTTACTCTTTTCGGGAATGGGTTTTAAACCCTGTGCAATAATAAAGTCCATATCATCCGAATAAAAGGCGGTGGCATACATGCCCGCCATAAAAACGCCCCCGTAAAAACCGTCGCCGTAATTGGTAATATGGCCTGTGCGGTCACATATTTCGGCAGCCGAACGGATCAACCCGGGCGACATCATGCCGGCAAAATCGGCTTCGATCTGGAAATCAATATCATCGGCGTGGGGGTTATTCATCCAATAACCCGATGCTGGGGGCATAATCCCGTTCAGGATGTTGTAGCGGGCCGCCTGGTTGGCATGCCAGAGTTTATAAGGCGCATGTGCAAACGCAAGGGCAAATGAATCGGCCGGGGCATTCAGCCCGCAGCGTTCAAGCACTTCGATAAACGACAAATCCATATACACATCATCGAACAAACCCGGATCCGACTCAAATAATTCCTTAATATAATCGTCGTACCAGACTATAGGCTGATAATCCTGTATCATGGATCCTTTGAACTGGAATTCGGTAGGTCCGCCAAAAGTGCAGCCTATGGTTTGACCCGCCCAGCCTCCTTTGATCTTATCTTTCAGTGCATTCACTGACAAAGTGACTTTTTCAGGAATCACTGATCCCGGCTTTTTATTGCCTCCGAAAGAGGAAAGAAAGCAGAGTATCGGGAGAAGAAAGAGGAGATTCAGTCCTTTTTTCATGGGGATTTATTTAGGCAAATTACTGACTTGTTGATTTTCCGAATAAATCATAATGTCGTTGATCCGGATTTCGTATTCAGGCTTCGGATTGATCCATTTCAGCCTCACCTGGTGTTTTCCTTCGGTAAGCTGGTACTTCCAGGCGGGTTCGAGGCGGCGGGAGGTGTTTTTCATAGGCATTTTCGCATGCTCATCAAGTTTCCCGTCGATATATATATCAAGTTCAGCTACATAAGAATCGTCGGGTTCGGCCAGGCCAAATACTTCCGAACCTACCCGTTTCGAAACGCGATCAATATAATCCTTATCGATTTTGGAGTTTTTCACAAGGTTCCCATAAAAAATATAGCCGTTCCCGACAAAATCGTAGGTAAGTTCATCGGTAAAGGACTTATCGTACCTGTCGCGGAAAGTCGGGAAAGTCTTCTCAAAATTCTGTTCAAAAGCCACGGGAACCGTTGCGGCAAAAGGAATACTGATTTTTTCGCCATCTATGCTTCCCCCGGCGAGCCGGATCATTTCCAGGGCATGTTTATAACTCAAAGCGTAGGCTTTATTCAGCGACATAGTTGTTCCTTCAAAATCCAAGGACTCAATTTCCTGAAGCGGCTTCAGCCAGAACGGAGGGATATGGGAATACCCTACCATAACACCTAAAACGCCACCCACTGTGCCAGCATCGGAATCGGAATCCTGCCCGCAATGCGCTACAATATTGACCGATTTTGTGAAATCGCCTTTACCGTACAAAAGTCCGATGGCCACATAGGCTGAATTAATTTTTGCATCTATATCAAACGAAAGGAATACGCCCTTCGGACAACCAACATCATTGTTCCATTTCTTCTGCAGCTCGAACCAGGTTGCTTTCCAGTCGGTTGGATACTGTTTGTGCCAATTAATGACATCGGCAATACAATCATGAAACTGAGTTCCTTCCGGTATCGTTTTAACGGCCTGTTCCACCAGTTGATCGGTATTATTTGTAACAAAGGCCAGGGAGTACAATGCCGAAACAAATACTCCGCCGTACCAGCCATCGCCGCTGTTCATAATGTGTCCTACGCGATTGGCAATTTCAGTAGCCGGATTCACCATTCCGGGAGCCATCAAACCAATAAAATCGGCTTCTATCTCGAAGTCAATATCATCGGCATGCGGATTGTTTTTCCAATATCCTGATTTGGGTGGCATAATACCGTTGAGGATATTATATCTCGAGGCCTGGTTAGCATGAGCAAGATGGTAGGGTGTTGATGCCCAGTGATGCGCAATGGTGTCCATAGGCACATTTAAGCCGTATTTTTCGAAAACTTCGACAAAATTCATATCCGTATAGATATCGTCGAATAGCCCCGGTTTTTTATCGTACCAGTATTTCACATAGCCTTCGCGCCAGGGAATATTCTGATAATCAGGGATAAGTGATCCCAGGTATTTGAATTCTACAGGAGCGCCATACACCACGCCGATCGTTTGCCCGGCCCAGCCGCCTTTGATCTTGTCTTTCAGCTGTTCTGTGGTCAAGGTATTTTGTGTCAAAGTGCCTTTACTGCCTGATTCCCTGGGCTTGCACGATACAGAGAAAGCCAGTAATGTTACTGCCACAATCACAAATCCAAAAGCCTGCCTGTTTCTATTCTGCATGGTAAGTTTTGATTTAATGATAAACGCTGAGTTCCGTAACCGAAGTAAAACCTGAGACCTGTTTGGTGTATTTATTCCAGTGATCCTGGATTTTAGCGTCACCGATAATGCGGATGGCTTTGGTTTCGACAGTATTAAAAGTGATTACATATTCAACAAAGTGGGGTTGAAAAAACACGATATCGGTCTTTGGCAAAGGAGGGGTGATTAAAATTTTCTCAACTGGCATCCATTTGCCGTCTTCGTTGATATACTGCACGTTGAGCGAAGTAAACCAGCCTCCGAACTCCTCGAGGCAACCGGTATGCAAGGCGATCATGCTGATTTTCTGAGGCGTTTTCCAGCCGTAGCCATAGTAATCAACTTTGGGGATCTTCGATTTAGCCGCAAGGCTGTAAAAAACCGAACCCGGCCCCGTGGTTTTTCCATCATTGATTACGTCGACATTTTTAGCGTACATCGACTTCCCGAAGGTGTACCAGCAGGAGTCGAGCACCTTTTCGTTCAGCTGCCTCACGTTGGCCAGGATAGTATCAGCCGAGGGGGCAATATTTATGTTTCGTACCAAAAGGTTAAAATCATGGGTTATCTTTTCTTTCCCGTTTTCCAATTGAAGAGTGACCTTCGAATAGCCTGCTACCGTTGGTATGCCGGTAAGTTTGCCCTTTGTAAAGCTCAGCCCTGCCGGCAAGGTGCCCGCAACCAGGCTCCAGTTGTAAACTTTGTTGGCTTCGGTATAGAAATTATAGTCCACGGGTTTGCCGGTTTCCATTTGGGGCAAAGGTCCGAGGCAGAATTCGACGGGAGGATTGAATACGGCCTCTGTATTGATGGTGAGCACTTCGTGGCCGGGCTTTCCCGAGAGTTTACCGCCTTTGGAAACGGCCAGGGCAATGGCCGTTTTTAATGACTGATCAACCATCTCCGATATTTTGCCATCGGGCAAATCGTAGCGGGTAATGTTAATATATTTATCATTGAAAGGCTTTTTCCATCCATCCACAGGTAGGTAAAGGTTTTCGGGTAAGCCTTTCATGCCATTGATAACGCCCATCAGGCCGGCTACGGTAGCAGCCTGGTTATCGCAATCAAAGCCAATGGCACAGGAAAGATCGAGTGTATGCTGGAAATCGCCGCCGCCATAGAGCATTGCCAGCACGGCACAGGCCCCGTTAAGGTTGGCATTCCATATGGTTTTCGTCATGTCGGGCTCATCAATGTAATATTTCTGAGCCATTTCTTTACGGGCTGCTTTCCAGTCGGCAGGATATTTTGCGTGCAAATCTATCATTTCCTTTGCAGTAGCTGCAAACCGGCCATTGGCGGGCAATGCTTTTATACCAGTTTCAATCAGCTTATTAATATCTGTTTCGAAATATGCTGCCGAATACATAGCCCCGTAAAAGATGGTGGGCTCAACGCCCCATTCGTCGCTGGTGATGCGTGCGGCCCAGTCGGATTTGGAAGCGGCATAGCTGACCATGCCGGGAGCCGTTACAGCCCATATTTCATTGATCAGCTGGGGGTCAATCTGGTACCAGTGGGGGTTCAGTGCTTTGCTTCCTGTAAACGGCGGAGTATATCCGAAATGCATAAGTCCAAGCGCAGCGCGGTTAGCCAGCCACACCCTGTCGCGGATATGATACATCCAGGCCTCGCGAAGCTGGGTATAGGAAGGTTCAGCGCCGAATTTCATCATCTGAAGCAGGTACATATATTCAACGTCAGTATCGTCATCGGAGAAGGCACCATCGTATTTTTTAAGTTTATCCAGGTTTTTGGTGTACCCGTAGGGCCATGTTTCGGCTCCGGGCGCATTGATGTATTTGCCTTCGTGCGGCAGACCATAAATATTGCCGATCATCTGGCCAACCCATTCGGCTTCAATCTTATCCCTTAAAACACGGACTTCAATTTTACGCGTCTTTTGCCCTAAGGCCGTGTGCGTTGAAGACAATGCAAGGAGAAAGAGAAAAAGTATGACGGCTCCGGATATTTTCATGGATGTGCGGTTAAAGCGGGTTCTGGATAAGATTCTGGTTTGAATTGAGTACGGATTGCGGGATAGGGAACAGTTTTGCCGCCGCGCCCGAAGGAGGTTTATTCCACCAGGATTTTCCCCAGCTTCCAAAACGGATCATATCCTGCCGGCGGTGTCCTTCCCAGGCAAATTCGCGGCCCAGTTCATCCAGGAATCCATCGGCGGTTAAATCGGCCAGGGTAAGGGGTGAAAGCCCGGCCCTGATCCTGATCTTTTGCAGATCGGCATCGCCAATCATTTCACCAGCCCGGTTCAGGTGCCATAACGCTTCCAGTTTGGTGTAAAGTACATCGGCATAGCGAAAGAGTACATGGTCATTTTCCATGTCGGTGACGTAATACTCCAGCCCGTCCTGGTATTCATATTTGCAACAGCGGGCACCCTCCCATTTTTTCCGTGCCATATAATTGTCTACGGTAGGGGTGTATATAAAAGGATCCCCGTCAATGATGATGTCGTTTCCGTTTTTGTCCTTTTGCTGGCCAAAAAGGAAGGATTTTTTACGAAGATCGGTATCGCTGTACTTATCCAGGAACCCCGGCTCAAGAATAAATTCATCCCACATGCCTCCTTTAAAATTAAACGTTGCACGGCTGGCATCGTTCAGGGTGAGGGTGTACCAGTAAAAGCGGTCCTTGGTAAAAATGGATTGCATGGGGATCACAAAAATGTTTTCGGCCGAGCCTTCGTTATGCACCCTGAAATTGGCGAAATAATCGTCCTCGATACGGAAACTGTTGAGAGCTATTACTTTATCACAGGCATCCACGGCTAACTGGAACTTATCTTCCCCAATCCATTCCTGTGCATTCAGGTACAGTTTCGACAGCAGCGTATACGCCATTCCTTTGGTAACTCTTCCATAATAAGCCGGTGTTGGCTTATCCTGTAATTTGTCGATGTTGCTCAGGATTTCATTTTCGATGGAAGCAAAAACAAATTTCCTGTCTTTCTGAACCGGCAGACTTTTCTCGGTATAATCGATCGTATAAGGGATATTTCCCCAGTTGTCCATAGCCCAGTAGTAATAATAGGCGCGCAGGATTTTTATTTCCGAAATCACGCGTTCTTTCTCCGGGAAAGTGATAGGCGATTGCTCGGTTTCGTAGATTACTTCGTTGCAGGCGCTTACGCCTTCAAATACATTGCCCCAGGCCAGGGTGAGTATTTTGTTGGTAGGGCTTACCTGGTGTTTTTGAATTTCGTTCCAGCGGCCGTTATCCCATACAAAGCCATCGTCGCGGCCGGGAGCAACCATTTCGTCGGATGCCAGTTCGTCGAGCGACCAGAGGCTGAATTCTTCGGGGTACCGCTGCAATTTGGTGTAGGCACGACCCGCATTCATCAGCACATCTTTTTCGGTATGAAAGAAGTTGTTTAATGGGATGTCCGAATAAACTTTCTCCTCGAGATCGGTACAGGATGCCAGTCCCAGGAGCAGAACACAGGCCAGCATCAATGATGTATATATGATTTTCTTCATGATTGACAAGGTGTTAGCGATTAAAATGAAACATTGACACCAAAAGTAACTGCCGTGGTTCGCGGGTAATAGCTCAGGTATTCAATTCCCGGCGACAGCCCGCTCATGCTCACTTCCGGATCCAGTCCTTTATATCCGGTAATACAGAATACATTCTGGGCAGTGGCATATACCTTAAGTTTTGAAATATACCTGCCCACCTTTTTAAAATTGTATCCCAGTGCGATATTATCCAGTTTCAGGAAGGTGGCGTCTTCCACATATTTTGACGAGTATTGACCGGTACCTATAAATCCGGGATTTTCGAGCTGCGAATACACAATATTGCGCCCTATACTTTGCCAGTTTTCGTAATACAGACGGTACATATTCAGCGCTTTTCCACCAATCTGCGAACGTAACGAGAAATTAAGGTCCCAGTTTGCATAGGTAAGCGTATTACTCCATCCCAACCGGCATTTCGGGTTGGCATTTCCAATGGCTTCCCATTTATCGGGGCTGACATGGCCTACAGGATCCTGGTTTTTGAACTTATCGTGCCCGCTTTCGTCGACACCCAGCCAAACAGGGCCATAAAATGTCCCTATGGGTTGCCCTTCCTCAAGCCGTTGCGAGTTGAGTGGGAAAGCCCCGCCAAGCCATCCTATTTCAATGTATTTGCTGGTAAATTCAGCATTCGAGAATTTAACCAGTTTATTTTCGTTCTTGCTGAAGGTTACCGAAGTACTCCATTCAAAACTGCTCATTTTAACTAGGATGGCGGTAATCATCATTTCAAGTCCCTGGTTACTCACCGTGCCCACGTTGGTATAAAGCTCGTTTGTAAGGTAAGGAGGAACGGCTACACTATAGGTATAAAGAAGGTCAGTACTCCAGCGGTAATAATAGTCGATGGCACCGGTGATGCGGCCATTCAGGAACCCAAAATCGAGGCCTGCATTCATTTCCTGTTTCTTTTCCCAACGCAGATTCGGGTTTGGATTTGAAACCGGCTGATAGGTGTTGATCCATTCGCCGTTATAAAAAAACTTGCCGGCTCTACCCATGAGGCTTAAAGATTTGTAATCGGAGAAATCCTGATTCCCGGTAACGCCATACCCTACCCGCAGTTTAAGGTCGCTCACCCAGGATACGTCTTTCAGGAAAGCTTCCCGGTTGATGCGCCAGCCTAAACTTGCTGCCGGGAACCAGCCCCATTTGTTATTGTCGCCAAACCGGGAAGAGCCCTCTCTCCTGAGTGAAAAGGAGGCCAGGTACCGTTCTTCGAAGTTGTACATGGCGCGGCCAAAAAAAGAAACCAGCCTGCTCTGTTGTTTGCTGGATCCCATCTCGGCGGTGCCGGTTTTAAGCGCCACTCCGGCCTCCATATCATTCACTCCATAATAATCGGAATCGAATCCCGAATTTATCAGGTATGAATCGTTGGATTCAAGTTGTTGAAAGGTATATCCGGCCAATGCCTGCACATTGTGTTTCCCAAAGGCCCTGGTAAAATTCAGGGTGCTTTCGAATTGTTTATCGAGGCTCCGCCCGTTATCAATTTCAGCTACACCTCCGCTGCCTATCCGGCTGGGATAATATTGTGACATATAGGAGGTTTCCTCCCAGTCGGACAATTCCCAGGAAGCCAGGTTGGACCAGGTGAGCGAAGGGGCTAAGCGAAGGCTTGCCCTTACGTTACCGCTGGCGTCGTTGGTTTTTCCCTGACGGGTCCTTTCGTTGAGCATAGCCACCGGATTATAGTAGTCAACGCCTTCGAGGTAGTTATATCCACCGTACAATGTATTGGAAGGATCATATACCGCGCTCGTCGGATTTCGCGTAAAGGCCTGGTAAAACAGGTCATAATTGGCCGGGCTGTATGTGCGCGTGCCATAACTCAGGTTATAATCGAGTTTTAAAAGGTTGCCGAGAGCCGTCTGCGAGATATTGGTTTTCACCAGGAACTTATTCGACTCATTTTTTTTGAGCAAACCTTGGGCTATATCGGCAAAAATGGTGGTGCGGTGCGAAAAAGTTTCAGTGCCTCCGCTGATGGCAAAGTTATGCTGCTGGCTGACGGGATTGGAACGGGTTATTTCCTTGAACCAGTCAACATCAGCGCCTAAAAGGTTGACCATTTTGTCGGGAGCATACTGTTCAATGGCTGTTTTAAATTCGCCTGCGGTGAGGTTTCGTACGCCTCGCGGATCCACCTGGGTTGACATATTTCCTGAATATTCCACTTTGCTGATGCCTGCCTTAGCTCTTTTGGTAGTGATAATAAGCACCCCGTTCGAACCCCGTGTTCCATAAATAGCTGCCGCCGACCCGTCTTTCAGAACGTCGATAGACTCCACTTCTTCGGGACTGATATTTTTCATATCCACACCCGACACTCCATCCACTATAATCAAGGGACCCTGACCGGAAGTAAGAGTGTTGGTACCGCGAAGAATAATATCGTACCCTGCCTGGGGGTCGGATCCATCCGGTTTAACAATGGTTAAGCCGGCCACTTTTCCTTGTAAGAGGCCCACAGGGCTGTTAAAGGTACCGCGGTTAAAACCTTCTTCCTTTACTGTTGTGATAGAGCCGGTTACTTCTTTTTTGGTTGTTTTTCCATAGCCAATAACAACCACCTCATCAAGCGATGTTACCGAAACTTTCAGGTTCACGTTAATCACGGCCTGGTTACCTACCAGTACTTCCTGTTTCTCATAACCAATCATTGAGAACACTAAAACAGCTGTGGTAGGTGCATTGATAGTATAATTACCGTTTATGTCAGCAATACAACCGGTTACGGTTCCTTTTATCGAGATACTTACGCCCGGGATGCCCTTGTTATCCGATTGATCAATAACCTGTCCAGTAATCTTTTTAGGGCTTCCTTCCTGGGCAAAGCCTGACCCGGCAAGCAGGGCAACCAAGGCAAACAGGAGTATGGCAGCCTTGAGGGAATTTATTTTTTGATAAAGGTTTATCGCGTTCATTTGGATATATTTTGCGGTTCTACATCGAGTGATGACAATTCGGAACGAAAAGGGATGGATGTTTGGGCACCCATGCGGGTAACGGTCAGAGCGGCAGCACGGGCAGCCATTTTAACGGAATCCAGTATGGTCCGTCCTTCCGAGAGGCCAACGCAAACCGATCCGCAAAAAGTATCCCCGGCAGCAGTGGTATCAACGGCATCCACTTTAAAGGCTTCAACAAATTGATATTCATCATTTTCTTTTATTAGGGCACCCTGTGAACCCAGGGTAATGACGACTATATCAACTCCTTTTGCGCTGATAATGTCGGCAGCCTGTTTGGCAGATTCGATATCACATACTTTAATCCCGGAAAGGATCTCAGCTTCGCTTTTGTTGGGAATTATAATGTAGAGATGTTTGAGCAGTTCGTTCGAAAGGGCCCTGGCTGGAGCCGGGTTTAAAATAACCTTGATGCCTTTTTTATAAGCCATATCAGCCACGTACTCCACCGTTTCTATTGGAATTTCCAGTTGCATCAATATAAGGTCACTGCCTTCTATTTCGGCACTCGCCTTATTAATATCAGCAGGAGTCAGGTAGGCATTGGCTCCTGAAGCCACTACAATACAGTTTTCCCCGTAGGAGTCCACTGTTATTAAGGCCACCCCCGAAGGATGCCTGGAGTCCGAAAAGATATAATCGGTTTTAATGTTTTCGGCATTATACAACATAACCGATTGCTTGCCAAAGACGTCGTTTCCTGTTTTGGATATCAGGGTAACATTTCCGCCCATGCGCGATGCTGCTACAGCCTGGTTTGCGCCTTTACCACCCGGGTTCATAAAAAAAGTTCCGCCTAATATGGTTTCGCCTGGTACGGGAAGCCGGTCAGCCTTGATTACCATATCCGTGTTACAGCTCCCTACTACAACAATTTTTTTTGCTTGCATCTTCGATCCTATTTTTTTTGCGCAAATATATAGCAAGTTGGATGTAGAAAATATCAATAATACAGATAATCCGGCAATTATAAAACAGTACATTTGTCAATGAATATATTGTAAACACTTAACAAACAGCGTGTATAATGTTAAAAAAATGTAAATAAGTATGCATATTAACGTAATTACAAACTATTAATGCCGGGTTTTTCCGACAATCAGTACATTTACAGTTGCAAAAGCGTCGGTTCACCCGATTTTCGCTACATACCTTTCCAAATACAAACATTCCGGCAGCCATCGCGTTAGCTTACGCGACCCGCATTGAACACCCATATCTTTTAACCCATGTCAAAACTGCAATCCCTGGTTCTGCTTACTCACTCCATGTCGCTGGCCGAGAAAAAGGCTTTCAGGATACGTTCGTTGCGCAACAAGGCTGAACCGGATTATATCATACTGTATGATGTGATTGAAAAAAACCGGGAATTGCCCACGGCTTCCCTATTGTCGGAGTTTTTAAAAGAGCGGCCTAAAGCTTCGGTTGAGACTACTGTTAAGTATTTGTATGAACTATTGCTCGACACCATGCTTGATTTGAGGAAAGAGCAGGACAGTTTCTACTATCTTTTCAACAAAATACTGAAAGCCAGAATATTATACGAAAAATCCCTGTTCGACGAATGTTTTGGATTACTTGAGGATATAATAGACCATGCCGAAAAATATGAAAACTATTACGCCATGCTGCTGGCCTCCCGCATGGAACTGGATTACCTGCTGGCCCTGAATTTCCCAAACCTGAACGAAAAGACGCTTTTGAAAAAGCAATTCAAACTGAACGAGGCTTTAAAATATGTGAGGAAAATCAACGAACAATCTTCCCTCTATGAAAACCTGAAACACCGTATCGTCAATAAAGGACATGCCCGCTCACAAAAGCAGAAGGATGAACTGAATGACCTGGTGTTCAGCGAGATCAGCATTGTGGCATCCCAGAATCTCGACAACTTCGAGATCAGCAAACTCCATCAGCTTTTTCAGTCGAATTACCTGATCAGCGTGGGCGACTATAAATCGGCACTGAACTCATACATTGAGCTCAACAACCTCTTCGAAGCCAACAAGCACCTCTGGAGCAATCCCCCGGTGTATTACCTGCATACACTCGAAGGAGTGCTCGAGAGCCTGCGAAGCATACATAACTATGAAGGAATGGCCTATTTTATCAGCCAGCTGAAAGCCATCGACAGCCAGTCGGCCGGTTTCAGAATCAATCTTACCTGCATCACTTTTTTATACGAACTCTTCCCTTCGCTCGACCGGGGCGATTTCGCCACCTCCCTTGCGCTTATGGATACGTATTCCGAAATGCTTTTTGAAAAATTATTCACGCTCAACAGGGCCAGACAGGCCGAACTCTGCCTGTATACCGCTTTAATTTATTTTGGAAATTCCGAATTCCACAAGGCGCACAAATTCCTGAACCAGATCATACTCCGGGGAAAAAATTATTATTACCTGCCCCTGTACAGGACTATACGGCTGGTAAATCTGATGATTTTATACAAACTGGGTGATTTCGACCTGATTAAATATGAAATCCGCTCGATGAAACGCGTTTTGCCGGATGCAGCAAAAGATTATAAAATTGAACGTTTCCTGTTTAAATTCCTGAGTAAACAGCTTCCGGCCGGGGCGCTGAACCGGAAGCAACTCATCGAAAGAACGATGAAGGAATTTGAGGAAATCCAACAGGACGTATTTGAGAAACAGATATTGAGAATATTTGATTTTACAGCCTGGGTCGAATCCCTGCTGCGGAAAATGCCTTTATCGGAGGTGTTGCAAATCCGCACAAATGATGCTATCACCAAATTATCGTAAGTAGCATTCATCCATCTCTTTAGCTGCAGCCATGAGCTGTTTGCCGGCAAACTGATGGAGTGAGTCTTTAAAAAGCGTTTCCGATCGGTCCTGCTTTCCTGTTGCTCTTATAGTTTTTAATGAATGCACAGTTTACTGTTGAAAGTAAGTACTATAGATATTGCGAATAAATATAATACTAAATACGGCCTGTTTTCGGGTGTGGTTGGCATTGCAACAAGGTAGGCAACGGGAGTTTATAATTATTTTAATAAAGTGCCGAACAAAATCCCCGCTTTGATTGTTTAATTAAGCAAAGCAGGAAAAACGTCTTTTAAATCATATCATCCAGTAATTTGCGAGGCCTTTTGTATATAATTTATCAAACTGTATTTCTTTCTTTCGATCCCGTTACAGGTTTTTGTAACTTTTTCAAAAGGGTGTCGTCCTATACACATTCCAAAACAAATCAGTTAATTTTAAAAATATCCTCGCAAGAGCATAAAAAATAAAAAATGAAAACAACTAAAATTATCACAACCTTAGCCACACTGAATCTTATATTGTTCATGTCGGCAGCTTCATTTGCAAACCCTTACAGCAGGCTCACAGGTGATGTAGTAAAAACCACAGTTAAAAAAGAGATCGTTGCAGCCAAAGGCAAAATCCTTGAAATCGCAACCTTGTCAAATTCTGCCAATGAGTTTTCCTATCTTCGGTTCGATGTGAACAAATTCAGCAGCGAAAACGAAAAGGCCGAAAACCTGCTTAGCCCGCTTAACTACCTTCGTTTTGACGTAAACACCTATATCGGGGATAAAGATTCGGAAATCCGGGAATTGCCTGTAGCATCAGAGTTCGAATACCTGCGTTTCGACGTGAATAATTTCACCGGAAACACGGCTGGACTGATTGATATGCCGGTAAATGAGTTTGATTACCTCCGTTTCGACGTGAACCGGTTTTCGGTAAGGAGTTCAGGCGAAAGCGACGAATTACCAGCCTTCGAGAACGCAAGCGCGATATAATTAGCAGTTAAAACACAATCACAAAAAAAGTCCTGCTTTCGGCAGGACTTTTTTTGTGTACCATTTTTTCAAAGTATAGATTCAGTAATTCCTTTATCCGGAGGAAAGACTAAACCTCTATCCGAATTTCAACCTCAGCCATAATTCAGTAATATCATTTATTTTGCATCGATAATGAAGGGTGCACTTTTTTTGGTGTCCATGATGATCAGTTTTGCGTTGGGGGATGTAGCAATGGCTTTGATCATTTCATATTGCAGCTGTTTGTCGCTGAGACCGGTGCTGAGAATTTTCTGGTAATCGGCAATTCCCTGGGCTTCCACGCGTTTACGTTCGGCTTCCTGTTTTTCTTTCTGAAGCACGAAGGTCATTTTCTGTGCATCCTGTTCGGCATTGATTTTCGATTCTATAGTGGTTTTTACCGAAGCGGGAAGGGTGATATTCCGCACCAGCAGTTGTTCCAGTATGAGTCCCCTGCTTTTAAAATCACCTTCTATGCTCTTAAATATCCTTGCCTGGAATTCATCGCGCTTGGTTGAATACAGGGCTACTGCATCATAATACACGGCGTTATCCCTGATCTTGGTACGGCAAATTGGGCGGACGATGGTATTGCGGTAATCGGTACCAATCTCCTTTAAGATACGCGGAGCCTCATTGGAAACTACCTTGTACAGAACGGTAAGGTCAATAATCACTTCAAGCCCGTCGGCCGAAAGCACGCGTATGGCATCATCGCCGGCTTTGTCGCCTTCATCGTGTACACTCGACATGGTGTAATTCTGGGTGCGTATATCAAAGGTAACCACTTCCACCAGGGGATTGATAACATTTAAACCACTTTCGAGAGTATTGCTGTTTACTTTCCCGAAGAGTTTCTGAACGCCCACATAACCGGGCTCAATCTGTTTAACAGCCGATAATCCGGCACCGGTGAGTACCATCAGGAATCCGACAATGCGGACAATGGTGCTGTAAGGCCTTAATGGGGAATCGGTTTTGGCAAGAGAAAAACCAATTACAATAACAATGATTCCGAGTACGCTTAAAAACATAGGTTTTGGATTTAGGGGTTAGGATTCAGGATTTGGGTTACGACAACTGTAGTGACGGATTTCCGGGATTAGTATCTCAGTTTTTGATTTTTGCATTTTGTACCTGCACTTACGGCCTGTCGCAATAAGATGGTAAATATACTACAATTGTTAATTTTCAGCTTACAATTTTATGAATGTATTTGCGGGTTGAACCAACAGCATAGGTTGCCTGTTCTGAGTAGGGTATTCAGGCAAACCAATTCTTTACGGGAATGCCTTGAGCCTTTGCACAGAAACACTAATTTTGGCCCTAAATCTGAACCATGCTGATCGTAAAACGCCATCATACCAATCCCTACTTTAACCTTGCTGCCGAGGAGTATTTCCTGAAAACAACCGATGAAGATATTTTCATGCTCTGGCGAAATGAACCTGCCGTGATTGTCGGGAAACACCAGAACAGCCTTTCGGAAATAAACCTGGATTATGTAAAGGAGAACAATATACGGGTGGTGCGGCGGCTAACCGGGGGAGGTGCCGTGTTTCATGACCTGGGAAACCTGAACTTTACCTTTATCCAATCCAACCAGGATCATACCCTGAACGATTTCCGGAAATATACCGAACCCATACTCCATGTGCTGAAAGAACTTGCCATTGATGCCCGTTTTGAGGGACGGAATGATTTAACCATCGAAGGGAAAAAGTTCTCGGGCAATGCCGAAATGGTGTGGAAGAACCGGGTCTTTCATCATGGCACACTCCTTTTTTCGGCCCTGATGACCGACCTGAGCCAGGCGTTGAAGGCGAATGAAACAAAATTCCTTGATAAGGCCGTAAAATCCGTTCGCAGCCGTGTTACCAATATCAGCGAACATCTGAATAAACCTTTGGATGTAATGCAGTTTTCGCAATTAATAGAGGATCATATCGTCAGCATGTACCCGGATGCCCGTTTTTATGAACTGACCGATGTGGATCACCGACTGATTCGTGAACTGGTGAAAACAAAGTATGAAACCTGGGACTGGAATTTTGGTAGTTCGCCTGATTATAATTTCCGTAAACTGGTACGTACCGGGAGCAGCGGTACCCTGGAGTTTTGTATGGATGTGCGCAACGGGGTGATTCTGAAGGCGCATATATATGGTGACTATTTCTCGTATGCCGATCCCAAAGAAATTGATGCCGCTCTTGCCGGTATTCCCCACCAGGAGGAAGCCATTCGCAGGGCGATTTCTCCGTTTGAAATCGGGAGCTATTTCGGGAAACTTACGGCAGATGAATTTGTGAATGGGTTGTTTTAACAGGCTTGCGGGCAGGTAAAACGTATCCCTGAAATATTTCCGGCATCCTGCCCTTACCAATTTATCGCTTATTGCCTGTAATATAAAGGACTTGCTTAAACCCTAGAAATGGCTACATAATATTTTGATGTGCTGGAGGAACTTACTATCTGCATCTAGTAGTGCGGAAATGAATTTTAGTTAAGGTTAAATCATGGGTCAGTATAAAAAGTTGGGGAGTGAGTAATATAGTCCAAGATTTTTCAAAGATTGTATGTCAGGATAAATTTCATTATTTCTTACTTTCTTTTACCTTGATGTAAAAGAAAGTAACAAAGAACTAAGCGCAGCGTCTCATGAG
>CAIPFN010000188.1 GCA_903864265.1 uncultured Bacteroidales bacterium
ACAAAGGCATGTCGGCCGAAAGGCGTTCCGCTTCCGATATACCGAATAAGGCATCGCGCATAAAATGACCGTTGCCTATAAAACCGGCTATATCGTTGGAAGGAACCACCGTTTTGCGAAGGTTGGATGCATATTTATTGGCAAATTCAATCATTTCGGCCGGGTTTTCGACAATGGTAATCAGTTCGACCAGTTTTTGGATGGCCGGGGGATTGTAGAAGTGAAACCCAAGTATTCTTCCTTCGAGCGAGGCATTCTTATTCAGCCCGCCAATGGGAACCGAGGAGGTATTGGTGAAAAACCAGGGCTTGGAGGTATTGTTCTCATTGATCATCCGGAAAAGCTTTTCCTTCAGGGCCTGGTTTTCACTCACCGCTTCGAATACCAGGGTGGAATCGTAGGCTGCCTCTATACGGGTGGTAGTCCGGACCACGCTCATCACATCCTGCACATAAGCCTCGATAATTTCACTGTTCTCGATCAGTCCGGCATTTCCGGCATAAAGAGCCCGTAAGCCCACCACCTTTTTTTCGGCGGCTTTTGTAACCTGGGCCCGTAAATATTTTATGAGCCCCGAAAGACCTTCATCCGAAGTATCTATTGCATTAAGCACGAATACTTTTCCGGCATTTTCGGGAGCCAGCATCTGGTCAGCCATTTCGATGGCGGTCAGCAGCAGTATGCCACTGCCCATTTTACCGGCAGCACCCAGAACGGAGACTTTCTGGATTCGTTGTGTATATTCCATGTTTTTACATTTTGTGATTTGACATTGAAAGGGGAGCAGGGAAGAGGGGAGGTATGGTGAGAGGTTGTCAGGTTAAAAGGTGTAAATGAGAACTATTCGATTTTGATCAACCTACCACTGGGGTTTGCGTTTTTCCAAAAAGGCTTTCATGCCTTCAGTGCCTTGTTTGCCAAAGAGTTGACCGAAGGACTGGGCTTCGAGTTGGCTACCCTGGGCAAGTGAAACCTGGTAACCCGTTCGGGCCACAAATTTTACCAGTTTTACGGCATCGGGACCCTTGGCGGCAATCAGGGCGGCGATACGCAGCACTTCGTCCATCAGTAGTTCGGGCTCGGTAACTTTCTGCACCAGGCCCATGCGAAGCGCATCGGCGGCAGTGAGCATCTCGCCGGTAATAAGCATATACAGGGCATCGCCCATTCCGATCAGCCGGGGCAAGCGTTGTGTTCCGGCATAACCGGGAATAAGGCCAAGGTTAACTTCGGGCTGCCCGAATTTAGCGGTATTCGATGCGATGCGGAAATCGCAGGCCAGGGCCAGTTCGAGTCCGCCTCCCAGCGCAAAGCCGTTGATTGCGGCTATCACGGGAACAGCCGTTGTGGAAATACTCCTGAAAGTAGTTTGCCCCCTCAACGAAAAGGCTTCGGCTTCGGCCGAAGTTTTATTTACCATTTCGGCTATATCGGCTCCGGCAACAAAGGCTTTCCCGGCTCCGGTAATCACAATGACAGCCAGGCCCGGCTCGGTTGCATCGTTTGCAATCAAGTAATCCATTTCATCAAAAAAAGCCGTATTCAACGCATTCATGCTTTCGGGCCGGTTTATAGTCACCAGCAGCAGGCTGCCGCGGCGCTCGGGTTGAAGGATTTTATATTCCATGGGTTATGTAGGGTATATGAAGATGAAGATCGTACAAATCAAAGAAAAACAAATATAGATATATTTCGATACCTGAAAAGGATGAAACTTAAAAAAGTTGATAAACCACTTCGTTTGCGTCCAGGAATATCATACCATACACTGAAAAATGAACCGGACTGTTTTTAACCTCCTGGCAAAATCCTTTGGAAAGTGAGGTTGAGGGTAGAATGTTTAGGATGAAAATCCCAAAACTTAACCAGCTGTTTACGCTCCCTGCGTCATATTACCAGATAATAAAAACGAAAACAGGGTATAAATAATGTCAAACCCCGTGGAGCTTATTAAGCGGAAGTTAAATTGTTTATTGATACAGGCCTTTCACCCTTGGTTTTCCGGCTATAAAATCTTTTAAATAAAAGGGTTCACAGTATGCCAGGTCAGCAAATTTTCCTTCCGCGAAATCCTGTTCTGCCAGCCTGCAAACGGCAACACCGGAAAGGGATACGGAATCGAAGAAAGTGTAATTTTTCTTTGATTCAAATATGGGCTTACACTTTAATGCACCGTCGCCAAAATACACGATTTCCTTAGCTGCAAATGTCGCGAAAGCATCGCCGGTGACCACAAGTGCATTTACAGCTTCCACCACCTGCAGGTCCTGGTCGAACATGGCAGTATAAACTTCCATACGGCGGGCATCGAGCATGGGGCAAAGCAAAATGTTGTCTGTATTTTTTCCCTGCTCCCGGCAAAGCTGCAAAGCCTGCCAGGCCAGTGACTTCAGGGTATCAACGGCTATAAAAGGCTTATCCAGGGCGTAACATAAGCCCTTGGCCGACGAAACGCCTATGCGAAGCCCGGTATAGGACCCGGGGCCCATGCTCACCGCTAAGGCATCAGCCTGGGAATACTCAAGCCCGGCTTCGGCAAACACCTCAGCTATATAGCCCGTTAATGCAGCTGAATGCTCTTTGGCCCCGGCCGACTCGCGTATGGCAAGCAGTTTTCCATCCCTGACCAATGCTACCGAACAGATGGATGCGGCTGTTTCGATTCCCAGTATGATTGACATGATTGTGGTTTTGTTATTTTGAATTCCAAACCCGGATTTGTGTTATCTATAAATCCGGAATTGGAGGTAGATTTTACTGAAACTGTCAGCGTTTCGACAGCCTGATTGCCCCTTTTCCTTTTACCTTATACCCTGATGCCGGCAAATTTACGATTTAGCGCATAAAAAGAAAGGCCCGTTTCCGGGCCCTGCTCATTATTTCTTCAGTTTTACTTCTTTTCGTCGGTGTACAAATCCTTGGGATCCACTTTTTTCACCTTATCGCCTTCTTTCAGTTTTTTGGAAACCGCGCGGTAAGGGGCAGTGATTACTTCCTGACCTTCTTTCAGGCCTTCGATGATCTGAATATAGTTATTATCCTGTATCCCGGTTTTTACTTTCACCATTTTAGCTACTCCGTTATCATAAAGGAAAACGTATTCCTGGGCTACTTCCACTTTCTTTTTCGTATCGTCAGCTTTTACGCCGGATTCCTCATTCTCATCTTTTTGTTCTTTCTGTGCATTTTTAGCCGCCAGCTGTGCCGTATCCTGCCGGGTGGTAACGGCCTGTATGGGGAGTGTTAACACGTTCGACATGCTTGCTGTGCGAATATCCACAGTTGCCGACATACCCGGACGGAAAGGCGAATCATTGGGTTTATTGGGTGCAATCAAATCCTTGTACGAGTCGGGGAGTATGCGGATTTTCACCTCGAAATTGGTCACCTGGTCGGCGCTCACCCCCACCGTATTGGCGGATGTGCTGATCTCGGTAACAATTCCTTTAAATTTCCGGTTTTGGTAGGCATCCACTTCTACATAAGCCGTATCGTTTAACCTTACGCGAACGATGTCGTTTTCGTTCACGCTTACTTTCACTTCCATGGTGAGCAGGTTGGCAATCCGCAGTATTTCGGTACCCGAGCCGAACTGTGAAGCCCCTGCCACGCGTTCGCCTTTTTCGATATTGAGTTTCGAAACGGTTCCTCCAACAGGAGCATAGATAGAGGTCTTGGAGAGGTTTTCTTTCGATTCCTTCACGCCTGCTTCGGCATTTTTCACATTGAAGGCTGCCGCTTTTACACTCTGGTCAGCTGCTTCCACTTCAGCCCTGGCCACTTCGAAGTTCGCCTTCGAGGTTTCATATTCGGCATCGGAAATGGTTTTCTGGTTGTGCAGTTTTTCGTTACGGTCGTAAGAGCTCTGTGCATTGATAAACTGCGAGTTAACCTGCGCCAGGCGGGCCTTGGAATTCGCCAGGTTAGCCAGCGAAGTATTCAGGGCGGCGATGGTACGGTCGTAATTGGACAGGTATATTTCGGGGTTGATTTTTGCCAGCAGCTGAGCCGGTTTAATCAGGTCGCCTTCTTTTACATACAGTTCGATGATTTCGCCCGAAACATCCGGCGACAGTTTGACTTCGAATTCGGGAGCGATTTTCCCGTTGGCCGAAACCACTTCGACAATAGTCCGTTTTGTAACTTTTTCGGTAGCCACCTTTGTTTCATCGGGTTTCCCGATTAACCCTTTTTTCTTGGCTACAACACCAGCTATAAGAATCACTACAGCTACGACAATAAGTATCCAGATAATTTTTTTCTTCGTAAACATTGCTGATATGGGTTAAATTATGTTTTGTTTTTCCGGTTTGCTTTGTAATTTCAACAGCCTCTATTTGCGTTTCAGGCTTAATGGTTTACCCATGTAAAAATCGAGTACTGTGCTTTTAAATATAAACTCGTACTTGGCCCGGAGCTGGTCCGACTCGGCTTTTTCAAGATCTTTTTTGGAGTTGTTATAATCAACCGAATTCAGCGACCCCAGGCTGAATTTGGAATCGGCATACCTGAACGACTCACGGGCGGCATTTACCCCAATAGTGGAAGCATCGTAATTATTTAATGCGGCTTTGGCGTCGGCATAGGCCTGTTCAATGGTTTTACGGAGCTGCAGCTTGCTCAGTTCGAGGTTGTACTGCGAGTTCTCCACATTCATCCTGGCCCGGCTGATAGCCGTACGTGTGGCCCATCCGTTGAAAATAGGGATATTCAGGTTGAGGGAAATGGACCGGTTTAAATTATCCTTGATCTGATCGTTGAAAGGCTTGGTTTTATATACCGGTATCCCCGAATAAGCCCAGATGTTCTGTAATGGCTTTCCATCGGTACCGGGAATAAAAGCCGAGGGTGCTACTTTGGTCACATCAGGAATTATTATCGAGAAGCTTTCGAGTATCTGCGCGGCCCCCGAATACCCCGAACCCAGCGAGCCCTGTAAGGTGAGCGTGGGCGATTGACCCCCCTGGGCCAGGTACAGGCCGATTTCCGAACTTTTTACTCTCGACTCGGCACTCTTGATCACCGGCTGTGTTTCGAGAGCGGCACCATAGATTTGCTCCGGGGAAATGGAAAGGCTGGGTTGCAGGGCCATTTCCAGGTCGGGTGATTCAATTTCAAAACCCTTGGTGGAGGGTATATCCATCATTTGAACCAGCGTAAGATAGGCTATATCCAGGTTATTCCGTGCACTCACCACCTGCGAATTCTCGGCTGCCCGCTGGGCTTCGAGGGTAAAAAAATCGCCCTGGGCCAGTGCTCCGGCTTCCACCAGTTTTTTTAACCTCCCGGATTGCAGTTCGGTGGCTTTCAGCTGGTTTTCGGTGGTCTTCACCAATTCATGATAATACAGAATCTGAAGGTATCCTGTCGCGATATTCAGCGACATATCGTCCATGAATTTATCCGTGTCAAAATGCGTGGCTTCCAGGTCACTCTTCCTTTGTTTTATCTGGTTGATTTTCTGAAGTCCCCCGAAAAGTGTAACCGAGGATCCCAGGTAAAAGTTATCGGACTGAACCCTGTTGGTGGCAAATTGATTGGTATAACGGTCCACCGTCTGCCCAAAGTTATACCCATGGCTGGCCCCCGCATTCACCGAAGGCAGCAGGCTGAGCTTGTCCTGCTGAAGCATAGCCTGCTGGCTTTTCACCAGGAGGAGTTGCTGTTTGACCTGGATGTTATTGGTAAGTGCGTATTCGACACATTTTTCCAGTGTCCATACTTCCTGCGCTTTTATGGCTGTGATCACCATAAAGCAAGAAATCACTAAAATATATTTTCTCATGGAAAACAGGTTATAAATCTTAAACAGAGTGCGTGAACGTATTATTAAATTAATTTTACAAAGTTATTGTATCAAAGTTTAAAACAGATGACAAAACCAATTTTTTTTGTGTTTTTTACATTATTGCTGGTAATAAACATCCAATACCCCGTTTTTGCTCAATTTCACCCCAAAGAAAAACAGGCAACAGCCCTTTACAGCGATACGCTCGGGGCTGTTCATTACAGTATTTATTTAACGGACATTAATCTGACGAGCAAAATCATTCAAGGTTACACCGAAGTAAAGCTTGTTTCCAAAATCAATGCACTGTCTTCGGTAAAACTGGAGCTGGCCGGCCTGACTGTGGATTCCGTTTTCCTGGAAAATATTAAAACCAACGCCTTCAGCCGAAGCGGGAATCAAATCCGCATTGAACTTCCCAACCCGGCGAATGCCGGCGACACAATTGTCACTCTGATCTATTACCATGGTCAGCCCTTTGTCGATCCCAGCGGCTGGGGCGGGTTTCACTTTTCGGGCGATTACGCCCTGAACCTGGGTGTAGGCTTTGATGCCATACCGCACAATCTGGGGAAAGCCTGGTTTCCCTGTATCGATGATTTTCACGACAGGGCGCTGTATGATGTGTATCTTACGGTTCCCAACGATAAAAAGGCCGTCAGCGGTGGTACCCTGGTTGCTGTTGCTGATCATGGGAATAATACCTCCACCTGGCACTGGAAAACGATACATACCCTACCGACCTACCTCATATCAGCCACCACCGGCAAGTATGAACTCCGTACCGACACCTTCAGCGGCGAGCTGGCACAGGTTCCTATAACCTATTATTGCCGGCCAGCCGACACAGCCAGGGTGGCTGGCACTTTTTCACACATAAAAAATATACTGCAGGCATACGAAACCCATTTCGGGCCATATCCCTTCGAAAGAGTAGGATATACGGGCAGTCCGGGTGGACTGGGTGCCATGGAACACGCTTCCAATATAACATATCCTTTCTCCGGCTGGACCGGCAATACCGACAATGAATGGTGGTATGCCCATGAACTTTCGCATATGTGGTTTGGCGATAAAGTAACCTGTGCTTCGGCCGAAGATATGTGGCTCAACGAAGGCTGGGCAGTTTGGTGCGAATCGTTCTGCCGCGAGGGAATTTACGGCCGCCAATCCTATAAGGAAAACATGCGGTCGAAACTGAAGGATGTGCTTCAGTCTTCTCATGTTATTGATGGAGGCTACTACGCCCTGTATGGAATTCCTCAGTCGCTTACCTATGGAAATACGGTTTACCAGAAAGGCGGGCAGGTTACGCACACCCTGCGCGGATACCTGGGCGACAGCCTGTTTTTCGGGGGAGTGAAGGCTTACCTGCAGCAATTCGGATATCATTATGCCTCCAGTTTCGACCTGCGGGATTTTTTAACCGCCTATAGCGGGATCGACATGGGTCCGTTTTTCGATGCCTGGGTTTTTGCTCCAGGGTTTCCACAGTTTTCCGTCGACTCTGCCGTCACCGTTCAATCTGCCAACGGGTTTGATGTTACGGTATATGTCCGCCAGAAACTCAAAGGCACCAGTCAGTATGCCAATGCCAACCACCTTGAGATTACCTTTATGGATAGCACCTGGCAATCGCTCAGCGACACCCTTATTTTTTCCGGCTTAACCGGCAAAAAGACTTTTCACCTGCCCTTTCACCCGGTAACGGTGATGGCCGACCTGGATGAAAAAATTTCGGATGCCACCACCGATGTGGCTAAAACCCTGAAAACGACAGGGGAATATGACTATCAGCAAACGTTTAGCAAGGTGGTGGTGGATCAGGTGGCCGATTCGGCCTTTGTGCGGATGACCCACAACTGGGTGGCTGCCGATACCCTGGCTGTACCCCAACCCGGACTTCGGGTTTCGGATTCACGTTACTGGACTGTAGAGGGTATTTTCCCTGCCGGTTTTAAGGCCAAAGGCAAATTTTCATACAACAGGGCCGTCAGCCTCGACCTCAGCCTGATAACAAATCCGAAAGACTCACTTGTCATCCTGTATAGATCCGGGGCCGGCCATCCATGGCAGGGAACCGCTTTTACGCGTCAGGGAGGCTGGTTTGCAGGAACCATTACGGTTGAAACCCTTAAACCCGGCGAATACACCCTGGCTGTATGGGACAGGCTGTACCTCGATACCAAGGCAAGCTATCAGCTACCAAACCACCTGATGAAAATCTATCCCAACCCGGCCGGGGATCATACAAATATTGAGTTTGACACGAAAAACAAAGTGATGATCAGCCTGTTCGATAGCCTGGGAAAGCAAATCAGCAAAACAAAATTTAATGCCGGTATCCATTGTTTATCCTGGTCGAAACCACTTAATCCATCCTCTGTTTATTATGTAAAACTGTCGGATATCCAGGGAAACATACTGGAAACCCAAAAAGTTGTTTTTGAATAAACGGGCAAAGCCTTTCAGAAGAATCATCACAAACTATCGCCAAATCCTATGATAGAACACTATTTCGCGGCACTGGCCAGCTCGTTCGAAAGAAACGCCAATGCAACGGCAGCAGCCGGGTACAAAGCATATATGCGGAATAAATCGGAATTTTACGGGCTGTCATCTCCTCTCCGCAGGCAACTGTTGAAGGAGTTTCTGTTACATGCCGGGTATCCGCCTTATGAACAGCTTGACGACATGGTACGCTTTGCCTGGGAACAGCCGCAGCGGGAATGGCAATATGTAGCCATGGAAATGACGGTGAAATACATCAAAAAAGCGGATCCCGGCCTTATCAATCTGGCCGAATGGATGATAACCCATAAGTCGTGGTGGGACTCCGTTGACTTTATAGCTCCGAATATTGCAGGTATAATGTTCCTGAGATTCCCTGAACTCAAGATGCAATATATTGAAAACTGGATGCAGTCGGGCCATTTGTGGCTGCAGCGCTCATGCCTGATACACCAGCTTCGCTATGCCGACACCCTCGACCGGGAATTGCTGTTTATGCTATGCGAACGCCTGGCGGATCATCCCGATTTTTTTATCCGCAAAGCTATAGGGTGGTCGCTGCGTCAATATTCCAAACTGGAACCCGCGGCCGTTACCGGGTTTGTAAACAGCCACGAACTCAGCAACCTCAGCCGCAAGGAAGCCCTGAAGGTTATAAACCGGAAAAATCAGATTCAGTAAAAGCTCCGATCCGAATTGTCAGGATGCCGGTTCGGTAACCAGTTTAAACCCTATGCCGTGTACATTGATCAGTTCGACCGATGGATCGTCTTTCAGGTACTTACGGATTTTGGCTATGTACACATCCATACTCCGGGCATTGAAATAACTGTCGTTTTGCCAGATGCGGTTCAAGGCAAAGCTACGGTCGACCACCTGATTTTCGTGTTCGCAGAGTATCTTGAGTAATTCGGCTTCCTTACTGGTAAGTTTCTGGTCCAAACCATTCAGGTGAAGGTTCTGATGGTTGTAGTCGAAAACAAAATTACCAAATGAAAAGGTTCCTTTTTCCACTTTTCCCTCTCCGGCTTTGGCCGAACGCCGGAGGATGGCTTCGATGCGGGCCAGCAATTCTTCCATGCTGAAGGGCTTGGTCATATAATCGTCGCCCCCTGCCTGGAACCCTTTTAGTTTATCCTCTTCGAGCGATTTGGCGGTCAGAAACAGGATTGGAATCTGGCTATCCACTTTACGTATATCCTTTGCCAGGGTAAATCCATCTTTCACCGGCATCATCACATCCACTACACAAAAGTCAAAGGGTTCCTTGTTGAATACTTCAAGTGCTTCGAGACCGTTCACGCAAAGCCTGGGAGCATATCCTTTAGCTTCGAGGTAGGTACGTAGTATGGTGCCAAGATTGCGGTCGTCTTCGGCAAGCAGGATCTTTATTTTTTCGTTTTCCATTTTCCGGATTATTAATATTTTGAGTCTTTGATTATCTGGGTAACGTATTTTATTTCAATTATTGCGAGGGTCCTTTTTTGGATTTATTCTGCTCGGGAATTACATAGGGCAGAAACACAGTAAATATACTTCCTTTTCCCGGTTCGCTTTCAACCTGTATAGATCCACCGTGCTTTTCGACAATAAATTTCACGTAACTGAGTCCGAGCCCGAATCCTTTTACGTTATGCACATCCCCCGTGGGAACCCGGTACAGTTTTTCGAATATCCGTTTCTGATTGGCTTTTGTGATGCCCATGCCCTTGTCGTGAACACTGATAAAGATGCCATTTTCGCCATCCGCCGTCGAAACCATGATCTGGGGTTTGCGGGGGGAATATTTGTTGGCATTATCCAATAAGTTAAATATGACATTCGACAGGTGAACTTTGTCGGCCTTGATCAAGGGGTGTTCCGCTTTCAGTGAGCGGGTGATCACCCCATCGCGAATCTCGATCTGAATCGCGATCTTATGGAGCGCATCCGCTATAAGCTCATGCATATCAATAGCCTCGGGCCTGAGGTGGAGATTCCCTTTTTCGAGAATGGCGGTCTGCAGTATTTTTTCGGCCATCTCGCCCAGGCGGTGATTTTCATCGCCTATAATTTGAATATAGTCGTTATACATTTCGTTCGAACGGGGAATATCTTTATCCGAAAGTGCCTGGCAGGCCAGCGATATGGTCGAAATCGGTGTTTTAAATTCGTGGGTCATGTTATTGATAAAGTCATTTTTCAGTTCCGACAGTTTCCGTTGCCTTATAATTGTAAATACCGAATAGCTGAAGGCTGCAATAATGGCAAGCACCAGCAGGAGCGAAACCAGCATCATCCCCCAAAGGCTTTGAAGGTTATACTTTGACTGCCCGGGGAAATAAATAAGCAGAAAATCGCGGGTCGAAATTCCGCTACCCGAAAACAGTGGGAACGAAAACCCTTTGAAGAGTAATTCATCGTGGAACTTCCCGGTTTTTTCGAGTACTATTTTATTACGGTCGGGGCTGAATACCCCAAACTCATAGCCGATTACTATACCCTTGGACAACAATTCCATTTTCAGCAGGGTGTCAATCAGGCCAACGGAGATTTTCTTTTCAATATCTTCATTTCCATGCTCACCTAGGGTTTGATTCATTAGGTAATTTAACAGCATCTGTTTGCGCACGGCCACGCCTTCCGAAAAATTGTCGGAAAGGCTGGCAGGCAGAGTTCCCTGTATATCTTTTTCGGGGTTGTTCTGGATACGATTTTTGCCTGGCATGGCAATGGTTTCGGTTTCGGAGACCGGACGCCTGGCCATGATAAGTCCTTCGGAATCCGGGCTTAATCCAATCAGCTGGTCTGATGATTTTATCTGCATGCGGCTGGAATCATGCGATAGCAACTCCAGCGAACCCTTGGTGGTGCGGCGGGCAATTTCGATGGTTTCGAGGTTTAGCAATGCCACATTCACTGCGTCATCAATACTTCGTTTAAAATTGGCTTCACGCAGCTGGAGCGAATTCTTGATCCAGTATACCTGTATACCGATGAAAACAGACATGGCCACCGACATGGTCACGATGAGTATAATAAGTAATTGTTTTTTCACACGATCAGTCTAAATTTTAATACCCGTCTTCGCAAATCACAACTCAGCAGAAATCCGGATTCTGGTTTTTACATTGAAACTTCATTCTAATTACCCTGCTCACCTGAAGTATTAAGAGGTTGAGCATCATTGGGTGAAAATTGTAAAGTTCAATAGCTGCAAATTTATATCGCCTGACCTTCGAATAGCTATCAGCTTAACATATTTTAACGTTCTTTTACATTCATTAACAGTCGGAAAGGAATTCAGCGCCTACTTTTGAGGCGGTTAATTAAACAAAAACTTATTATATCAGGTCTCTGACGGTAATCAGGGATATTTTCATAAGCGGTTTTGTTGTTTGTTTGGGAAAATGCGGCTCTTTTGCCGCATTTTTCTTTTCGGCCATAGGCCAGGGCTACAAATCAGTTCTAATAAACAGATCCGGAAGCTAAACCGGAATTACGTCAGTTTTCAATCCTATCCGATTCCCCTTCCGGGTTTCGGTGCCAGCAAAAGTTAAGAGCCAGGTTTAAATACATTTTCTGTTCATTTTTTGCTGACGGTTTTTATTTAACAAGCGTTCCATATCCGGAGGGCTAATCCCGAAACGTCTGAACCATCAGCCTATTTCCAGCGTCAATATGATTCTGGCATTTCAATCCGGATTGCAACATGCTTATCCGGTAACAAATTTCAGCCAAACCAACTTTGCATCTGCGGGATAGCCTGATGGTTTTTTAAAGTCGTAATTATGTTGTTGCTTAACATATTTTAACTTTCTTTAATTTTCATTAACAAACTGCAGGCGATTCCCGGCTTACTTTTGCAGTGGTTAGTTGAACATAAAGTTATTTTATTAAATCTCTGCTGGTTACAGAGGTATTTTTATAACTGGTTTTGTTGTTTGTTTGGGAAAATGCGGCTTCAAGGCCGCATTTTCTGTTTCAGTACCTTAGTCCGGATTCCAGTGTTTTCAAACTCCACAAATTATACAACAAACAATTTACTATTAAATTAGAGAGAATTGTATGACATGATCATTTTTTTTCGTAATTTTAATCTCTGTAACCCTGCCAACAGGTAATTATTTAATTCCAGGTTTATCATGATCAGCCTCCAGTTCCAATATAACCACGTTCTGGGTTTCCTTACGGAAGAAGAGATTCTTTTCATGCAGGAGGAAGTTGACAGCAGTCATAGCTTACTTGTTGAAAAAGCCGGTAAAGGGAATGAGTTCCTGGGATGGATCGATTCGCCCTCCAGGATGGATGAAACCCTGCTAAGCCACATATATGCCGATGCAGTAAGCATTCGTGAAAAAGCGGAAATCCTGGTAGTAATCGGGGCCGGGGGCTACTGTGCCGGAGCCCGGGCAATCATCGAAGCTCTTTCCTCTCCTTTTTCTGCCTACGACAGGAATCCGAAAAACCCGTTCATACTATACGCCGGGCAGAATTTAAGCCAGGATTACCATGCGGAATTGCTTCACCTGCTCGATAAAAAGGAATATGCCCTCCTGGTGATTTCCAGGAGCGGAACCACGACGGAACCGGCTATAGCTTTCAGGCTGCTAAAAAATCATATCGAAAAAAAGTACGGGCCTGAAGAAGCTGACAGCCGTATTATTGTCATTACCGATGCTACAAAAGGGGCATTAAAAGCACTCACGGACAGGCAGGGTTACAAAACCCACATTATACCCGAGGATGTTGCGGGACGCTATTCGGTACTGACGGTTGCGGGTTTATTGCCGCTTGCCATTGCGGGCTTTGATATCAGGCTGCTTCTGAAAGGTGCCGACGAAATGCGAAAGGTATGCGTTCAAAGCTCTTCGTTGACTGATAATCCTGCTGCATGCTATGCGGCCATTCGTTCATTGCTCTATCGGATGGGTAACCAGATTGAAATACTGGTAAGCTATGAGCCCTGTATGCATTATTTCACCGAATGGTGGAAACAACTGTTTGCCGGGAGCGAGGGCAAGGATAATGAAGGCCTTTTCCCCGCCGTTGCTGATTTTACCGGCGACCTGAACTCATTAGGGCAGTATATTCAGCAGGGACAGCGGATGCTTTTTGAAACTGTGATTCACATTCAGAAATCAAAGTTTCCCCTGCCGGTTCCATTCGATGAGGCCAACCTCGATGGAATAAACTATCTTGCCGGAAAAACGCTTCACGAAATAAACGACCTGGCTGCCCTGGGAACTACCCTGGCGCATATCGACGGCGAAGTTCCAAATCTGGATATTACACTCCCGGCACTGGATGAACGTTCGCTGGGAGAACTGATCTATTTCTTCGAATTCGCCTGCGGGCTCAGCGGTTACCTTTCGGGAATCAATCCTTTTAACCAACCGGGTGTCGAAATATACAAAAATAATATGTTTGCCTTACTGCAAAAACCCGGTTATGAAACTGAAACCGAAGCCATCAGAGCCCGAATGGAGGAGGAATGATTCAGCAACTCTTCAGCCTGCCAGCCTTTCCCTCAAAGGCTGTACGCTTTAACCCGGCTTAGCTAAGCATGATGAAACACTGATAACTGATAACACTGAACTTTAAAACTGAAAGGACATTAGTATGGAAAACCGGCTTTTCGAATACATGAACCGGCGGATTGGTGGCGATTTTATTCCATCCGGCATCATAAAGGAAACAGGTCCCGTGATTACCATATCACGGCAAACCGGGTGCGGGGCAAGTAAGATTGCCTGGTCCATCTGTGAAGAACTAAACAAGAACAGGACTTCCGGCAAAACGGAAAACAAGTGGAGTTTTATCAATCGTGAAATTCTCCAGGAATCAGCCCAACAGCTTAACCTCGATCCTCAGGCGTTGAAACACGTGATTAACGACAAGGACCGTGGTATCATGGATCAGATCGTAGATGCCCTTTCCTCGCGTACGCATAAAAGTGACCAGAAAATCCTGAAAACCGTGCAGGAAGTGATACGGCAATTTGGTAAAAACGGCAAGGTTGTGATAGTGGGAAGGGGAGGAGCCGCAATATGCAGGGATATTAAACGTTCACTTCATATCCGCATCGAAGCGCCCGAAGAATGGCGGATTGCCGAAATCGTCAAACGGCTTGATTTCAGCAAAGCTTTTGCCACCGAGTATATTCGTAAGCAAGATGCTGAACGCGAATTGCTTGTAACAAAACTTACGGGTAAAAAACCCGACAATATGATTTATGATGTTGAAATTAACCGAAGCCGTTTCACCGAAAAAGAACTGGTTGACACCATCTTACACATTGCAGCCATTAAAGGACTAATCTAATATTTCTAATACTGAACCTTACTTTTGAATCCTGCCGGTAATACTTTACAACCCATTCTCACCCTGAACGATCTGTGTATCGCGTTCAGCCATGAAGGAGAACAGCACAAGGCCGTTGACCATATTTCGTTTGAGCTACCCCGTGGCAGCACATTGGGAATTGTGGGTGAATCGGGTTCCGGAAAGTCGCTTACTTCGCTTGCCATTATGGGACTGGTGCCTAAGCCGAATGGACAGATCATCAGCGGTTCCATCGTTTTTTGCACTCCTGAAGGCGAAAAATTTGATTTACTTCAGTTTCCTGAAAAGGAAATGAGGCTGTGGAGAGGTAAACGGATTGCCATGATATTCCAGGAACCCATGACCTCCCTGAACCCGGCGTATCGCTGCGGCAAACAGGTGATGGAGAATATACTGGAACATGAAAAAGTCAGCCCCGGCAAAGCCCGGTCACGCACATTGGATTTGTTCCGCGAAGTGATGCTTCCCGATCCCGAAAAAACCTTTAATGCCTATCCGCACCAGGTATCAGGTGGACAGAAACAACGCGTTATGATTGCTATGGCCCTGGCCTGTAACCCGGATGTGCTGATTGCCGACGAACCCACCACGGCCCTGGATGTAACCGTTCAGAAAACCATACTGGAACTGTTAAGAGTCTTACAGAAAAAACATAATATCAGCCTGATCTTTATTTCGCATAACCTGGATGTGATAGCCGAAATAGCATCGTATGTCCTTGTGATGTACAAAGGCCAGGTGGTTGAAAAAGGGCCTGTTGCCCAAATATTCAGTAGTCCCCGACACCCGTACACCAAAGGTTTGCTGGCATGCAGGCCTCCCCTGGGACAACGCCCTCAAAGGCTGAAAGTGATTGCCGACTTTACGGAAGGTTCGGGCAACGAGGAGGTATGCTTTGAAACCTCTGCCGAACGAGCCCTTCAGCATTCTGCACTTTATAAGGCTGCGCCAATTTTGAAAGTGGAAGGCATCAATACCCTTTTCACCCTGAAACGTAACCTGGCAGGCAAAGCGGTAAAGCAATACAAAGCGGTGAATAATGTTTCATTTGAAGTTTATCCGGGTGAAACCATGGGGCTGGTGGGTGAATCAGGTTGCGGTAAAACCACCCTGGGGCGTACCCTGCTCCGGCTTGTTGAGCCGGATTCAGGGAGTACTGTTTACAAGAACATACAGGTCAATGATTTAAATACGATTGAATTGCGAACCCTGCGTAAAAAATTACAGATCATTTTCCAGGATCCGTATTCTTCTCTTAATCCCCGCTTTACCATAGGTGAAGCGATTATTGAACCTATGCGGGTTCATAAGTTGCACGGCAGCGAAAAGGCCCATAAGGACAAAGTTGTTGCATTATTGCATAAAGTTGGCCTCGAGGCCAGGCATTATGGGCGTTATCCGCACGAGTTTTCGGGAGGACAACGTCAGCGGATCTGCATAGCCCGGGCCCTTGCCGTGGAACCGGAATTTATCATCTGCGACGAATCGGTTTCGGCTCTCGATGTTTCGGTTCAGGCCCAGGTGCTGAACCTGCTCAATGATCTGAAAAAAGAATTCGGCCTCACCTACCTGTTTATCAGCCATGATCTTTCGGTAGTCCGTTATATGAGCGATCGCCTGATTGTGATGCAGAACGGGCAAATCCAGGAGATAGGCGAAGCTGATCGTGTGTACACTCAGCCGAAATCGGAATATACACAAAAATTAATTCATGCTATACCCGGCAGGAGCCTCATGATTCCCGCCCCCGAAATACACAAACTGTAGAACCATATGATGTTTCTACACATTAAAAAAATCAACCCATGACTAAAAAAAATCAAAACCCGCAGGCCAATATCGCCCGCAACGAATTTACAAACCTGGTATTCAACTTATTCTCGGGGAATTCCGAAAATTCATACAATTTCCGGCAAACGGCCGATAAACTTGGCATTACCGATAAAAGGGAAAAGGAACAAGTGAAATCCATTCTGGAGCAGCTTTGCATTCAGGGTTCGCTGGTTGAAATGAACCGGGGCAAATACAAACTGAATCCCAAGCTGGTAGCAGCTATTTCGAAAGCCAATACCGTGATCGGAACCGTTGATATGAAAGCTACCGGGAAAGCCTATATTATGAGCCCTGATCTGCCTGAGGATGTATTTGTTGAAGCCAATAATACCAACCACGCCCTGAACGGCGACAAGGTGAAAGTGCATATTTTCCCTAAACGCAAGAACCATAAAACCGAAGGCACCATCGTTGAAATTGTGGAAAGGGCCAAGAAACAGTTTGTAGGCATTATTCATGTTTCCAAGCGTTTCGCTTTCCTGGTTCCCGACAGCCCGCTGATTAATGTGGATATATACATTCCCTTAACAGCCCTGAAAGGGGCCAAACACGGTCAGAAAGCCGTAGCCCTGATCACCGAATGGCCCGAAAAAGCGACCAATCCCATTGGCGAAATTATCCATGTGCTGGGTCAGCCGGGAGAGAACAATGTGGAAATGAACGCTATACTGGCTGAATTCGACTTCCCGCTGGAATTCCCCAAAGCAGCCGAAAATGAAGCCAAACGCATTAAAAACGAAGTTCCAGCCGAAGAGCTGGCAAAGCGCCGCGACTTCCGTGATACCTGGACCTGCACCATCGACCCGGTGGATGCCAAAGATTTCGACGATGCCCTCTCGCTACGGAAACTGCCTGACGGCAACTGGGAAGTTGGAGTACACATAGCCGACGTTTCTCATTATGTAACCCCGGGCAGTGCCATTGATACCGAAGCCTACGAACGTGGTACCTCTATTTACCTGGTCGACCGTACCATCCCCATGCTACCCGAACAGCTTTCGAACCTGGTATGTTCGCTTCGGCCCGATGAGGAAAAACTCTGTTTTTCGGCCGTTTTTCAATTTAACGATAAAGCGGAAATCCAGAACGAATGGTTTGGCCGCACGGTGATCAAATCGAGCAGAAGGTATGCTTACGAAGAAGTACAGGTGATCATTGAAGGTGCCGAAGGCGATTTTAAGAATGAACTCATGACCCTTCACTCCCTTTCGTCGAAGTTGCGCGAAGAAAGATTCAAGAAAGGTTCAATAGCATTTAAATCACAGGAAGTAAAATTCAAACTGGATGAAAAAGGCAAGCCCATAGGCGTTATGATTAAGGAACAGAAAGAGGCAAACTGGCTGATTGAGGACTTCATGCTGCTGGCTAACCGGCGCGTAGCCGAAAAAATTGCCACCCGTAAAAACCGCGATGGCGAAGCCAAAACATTTGTTTACCGCATACACGATCAGCCCAATCCCGATAAACTGGTACGGTTCTCCGAGTTTTTGAAGAAGTTGGGATATGGTTTTCAAACCACCAGCCGTAAGAGCATCACGGCTTCCTTTAACCAGCTTTTCGAACAGATTTTGGGCAAAGGCGAGGAAAATATGATAGAAACCATTGCCATACGCACCATGGCCCGAGCCGAATATTCAACTCAAAACATTGGTCACTACGGGCTTTCGTTTAAATATTACACGCATTTTACTTCACCCATACGCCGATACCCCGATCTGATGGTGCACCGGCTGCTGCAATGGTATCTCGACGACAAGGCCAGTGTTTCGCAGGAAGAATACGACGAAAAATGCAAGCATTCGTCGGATATGGAGCGCAAAGCCATGGAGGCAGAGCGGGCCAGTATCAAATACAAACAGGCCGAATACCTGATGGACCGCATAGGGGAGGAGTTCGACGGTTTGATTACAGGAGTCAGCAAATGGGGTATTTTTGTTGAACTGGTCGAAAGTAAATGCGAAGGCATGGTTTCGCTCAGGCTGATGAATGATGACTTTTATTACCTGGATGAGGAAAACTACCGTATCATAGGGCAGCGCTGGGGTAAAGTCTATCGCCTGGGCGACGCGATCCGCATCCGCGTGAAAAAGATAGACCTGCAGAAAAAACAGATGGATTTTGATCTGGTGAGATAATGTTTAGTGAGGACATGGCTTTGGGCTATGTCCTCAACCATTAAATCTCAGAAAGACGGTGCTGGACAGGCTCAGTTCATAATGAGTGATCTCACTTTTGTTAAACCTCATTGTTTTTTGTTTTCAGCTGTAAAATATTATATATTTGCTACTCTTCAATATTTGTTTCATGCTTTTGATGGAATTACTGATCAATCATACCCATAATCATTAACCATAAAACAAAGCGCCTATGAAATTTTGTCCAAATTGCGGAACAGAGCTGAAAGCTGAAGCCAGATTCTGTGCAGCCTGCGGAACACCCATTGCTGCAGCAATACCACCTCCTGTGCAGCCAAGCCCACAGCCACAGCATGTTTATCAGCCGCAGGAACCTGTTTATGAACAGGCCAGAGAGGCCTCCAATGCGTTTAAAGATTCTATTTCAGGAAATACCAACCTGGTACAGCGTGTTATAAATATTATAACCAGGCCCAAACAGGAATGGGAAGCAGTAGCCAGCGAACAGCCGAATGCGATGAAGCTGATTGGAGGCTACGCCTTGATCCTGGCACTTATTCCAGCCCTTTCGGCATTTTTACGTTTTGGTTTCATCGGCACATATTCGTATTTGTCGGCGGGAATTATGCAAGGACTTATCCAATTGTTATCAGCAGTTATCGGGGTTTACCTTCTGGCATGGGTTATTGACATGCTGGCCCCTTCATTTGACTCGGAAAAGAATTTCGGCCGTTCCCTCCAGTTAGCCGTATATTCCTCGACTCCCCAATGGGTTGCCGGTATTCTCCTGCTATTTTCGACTTCCCTGGGCATGCTTATCATGCTTATCAGCTTATATGCCATTTACCTCTTCGCAGTTGGTTTGCCTGTTATAAAAAAGACTCCGAAGGATAAAGTAACAGGTTACGTAGTATTAACCATTGTGGCCATGATAGTGATCGGACTGGTTGTCGCCCTGGTTCTGGCAGCCATTATGGGTCTGTTCTTCGTAGGCAGTGCCGCTGGCTTCAGACTATAGCCCCACTCAGAAAATGAAAAACCAATAAGAAGCCATTCTGTTATTCCCCTGTTCCTTCAGGAAAATAACAGCGTGGCTTACCTTTTATCACGCTTAAACTTATTTCCCATGAAATTTTGCCCCCAATGCGGAACAACTTTTGAACCTGAGGCCCGTTTTTGCCTCGAATGCGGCTTCGACCGTTTAGCGGTTGAAAATATGGCTGCACCAGTCGAAGCAACTATGCCTGTGCCAGAAGTTAAGGCAGTTTGCCTCCAATGCGGAACAGTACTGGTACCCGGCGACCGGTTCTGTCTTCAATGCGGTTTCGACACCCAATCAGCCAGGTCTGTTGCTCAGGAAATTTCTCAACCCGATCCGGCCCCTTTTGTGCCGGTTGATGTTTTTACGCCGGCACCGGCTCAGCCTACGGTATCAACCCCGGAACCGAAACAATTCTGCTCGCAGTGTGGTGCAGTGATGGATCCCGCCGAACGGTTCTGCCCCGCTTGTGGCTTCGACTCTTCAGCAGGTCAAACCGATAGCAAACCAGCTTTCAGCCGTGTTGAACAACCTGAAATAATTCAGCGTACAGAGTATTCTGCCCCTTCGGTTGTAACAGCAATACCCCCGGCTCCGGTACCCCTGGCCGTTAAACCCCCACTTCCTTCCGAACCTGTTCGTAGCGCTCCACCTGCTTATATGCCTCCCCTCAAAACAAAAGAAACTTCCGCAAAACCAAAAGAACGAATGGGCTGGCTATGGATTGTTTTGATGGTTATTATACTCGTTGCTCTGGGAATAGTTGGTTGGTATGGGTATAACAAGTACACCAACACTCCGGTGGCCCTTTCGGCCGATAGTGTGGCAAATGCCGCTGCACCAGTAGTTTCAGCCCCCGAAACGGCAACCGCCCAGGCTACCGAAGTCACAGAACCCATCACGGAAACTCCTGCCGTGAAACCTAAAGCTAATACCAAATCCATGAGCCTTATGGACCAGGAACTGGCCAGGCAAAAAGCCAGGCAACAAAATCCGGGCAAGCCTTCGGCCGCTGCACCAGCCCAAACCAAGCCCGAACTGGGAGTAAAGGTATCGCCTAACGCAAACGACAGTAAGGCCAAAGTCATCCTGGAAACCGGCCGGAAAGAAGAACCTAAAAACAAAAATCCACGGAATCCAACTAAACTTTCATTGTCAGAACCTACCATGATAGTGAGGATTACAACCGATCATTACAACGGTGGAATGGGAACACCGGCCGGAGGTACTATCATCATCAAGGACCACCTTGGCAACCTGGTAGGCACTTTCAAGGCCTATGGTAAATCAGGGACAAAAGGAACACCGAACTCAAAATGGGTTGCTGAACCTCATAAAGTACTCGAAAAAGGAACTTACTATATCTGGGATTCCGAAATGTCAACCTGGTCGAAAACTTTTATTGGGGGCAATGGATTTGTTATTGTCGAAGGCTTTGAAATAGAATAGGGGATAGGGATTAGGAGGGACAGGCGGGGAAACAAACAGGAGCCAGAAAATACATTTCAGTTTAACCGTTGCATCGTCAACAAAGAAATCAACTAATATTTACGCAAAAAAACATTAATTATGGCATTTTGCAGCAATTGCGGAGCACGGCTTATAGAGGGTGCTGCGTTTTGTCCTGAATGCGGGACTAAAAACCTGTTTGCCGGAGCGCCTGCATCTGCGGCGGCAGCGCCAGTATATACACCTCCACAGGCACAGGCTCCTACTCAGCCTGCTCCACCGCCACCTCAAAGGGCTCAGGTTCATCACGGATCCATAGAGTTTGAGGTTGTTGAAAAGGAAACCCTCAAATTCCTGAAGGCTGAACTGAGAAACAGCGCCGTCAGGTATGAATCGGGTGGCATGTACTATATGCAGGGCGATCTCGAACTCGAGGCCAATATGCCTTCGGCCGGAGGTTTCCTTAAAGCTATGGTTACACGCGAAAGTGTTGTGAAACCGGTAATCAGCGGAAACGGAACCGTGTGGTTTGAGCCTTCCTTTGGTAATTTTACCATTTTAGACCTGATGGGCGAGGAATGGATACTGGACAAAGGCGCTTACTTTGCATCCGAAACGGGTATCGAACTTGGAACCTTTACCAATAAATCCATTTCAGGGTTTTTCTCCGGTGAAGGTTTTTTTCAAACCAGGGTTTCAGGCTCCGGTAAGGTAGTCATATTATCGAACGGCCCTCTCGAAACCATTGAACTGCATAATGGGAAACTGGTGGTGGATGGTTCGTTTGCCGTAGCCCGGCAGGCCAGCGTTCAGCTTACGGTAGCCCGTGCCAATAAAGGGGTATTCGGATCCATGATTTCAGGCGAAGGCATTGTAAATACCTTTACAGGAAGCGGAAAAGTCATGATTGCGCCCGCTGCCAACAAGTATATCACCATGATCAATTATTTGTCGAGTATTCACCATAGAGTCATGCAGATCAAGAATTCATAAATCAACTACAGTATAACAGAGTGTAACCAGCCTTCCGCCCCGGCGGGAGACTGGTTTTTTATCCGGCAGAACCAAATGCCTGCTTTATGCCCGGGAATTGAAATGTTCCATAATCCGGATGGCTTGTTCTGTTTTTCCTTTCGGAATGGGAACCCTGGCAATTTCCTCCTGCATGCCCGTGCGGGTCGGGAAGGAATAAGCAAACTCCATAATGCCGGGTTTTTCCTCCGGGTTGATCGAGACCCTGTCGAGCCTTGCCCCCAGTTTTATCCACAGGTGGAACATTTTACCTATGATCACTCCATTTTCGGAAATCAGGGCATGTGCTTCGGAACCTTGAAGCTTGCGATACCTGAAGCGGGGAACCAGGAAAGCCGGAACGGCAACTATAACGATAATGCCGACTATGATAAGCATCATCAGCCCGTCCTGTGCAACTATCGTCATCAGCACCCCTACAATCAACGCTATGACGGCTACCATGATAAACAGGTTTTTCTTGATCTTTTTTTCGTCCTCGAAATCGGCAGCCACAAAACGCATCCATTCATCGGGCGTATAATGCCACTCGGCAATACGGCCATCGCCCGACAGTATTTTATCCATTTGTTTTGCCCTTCCATGATAAACAACAATTACAATCAGGCCCACCATGACCATAAACCCGGCAAGGAAACTGATAGCGAAGCCGCCGTCCATGCCATTTATGCCAAGCCAGGAAGGAATAAAAATACCAACAAGGAAAATAAATGTAACGTAATACCAGTTATTTACGATCCGGCGTTGGGTATTGGACATACTGAAATCCTGGCCTGGCAAAGGAAATTCGGCCGGAACCCTATCAGGAGCCTGTTGTCCGAGCGGTTTATCCACCACGCTTTGGTCTTGTTCAGCCATAGTCGCCCCACAATTGCCGCAAAAACGGGCATTGGGCTCAAGCGGTTTACCGCATTTGGTGCAAAAGTGCATGGGTATTGTTTTTTAATGTGTGTTATAAAAATGCCTGACATCCCTTTTTTAGCATAAGAAGGTCAAACAGTACAAAGTATATCAACCAGATTTTTAGTCACAACCAAATTCCTAAAATCCAGAGCAAGGAACTTATAGACAAATTCCCATGATTTCCATTACCCCTATGGATCTACCATTTTTATAAATACAAAGGAGCGTAAGTCCATAGCATTCAATCCTTCCGATTCGTCCCAATTTATATTTAAGAGCTGTTGCCGTTCCCCGTTAGGAAAAGATCGTTCACAGGTAGCTTTTTTGATGTACTTTGCCGGGCTTCCGGCCGGGTGAACTTCGGAACCGGCATAGGCGTTATAGAAACCGGGTGATTCAGCCGGAAGGTTCTCAATAATGATATCCCAGTTTTCGATGGCTTCCCTTTCAGGTATACTGACTATTTTGCAATGAAGCCTGATTATTTTGTTCCCGTTAAATTCACCATCCATTTCAATGTTATACCAATCGGCTCTCCCTTTATAGTGCAATCCATCTGTTACCGGGATGCGCATTTTGAAACTAGGTCCATACCATAAATATCCTCCCCATTTTACGCCGTTCCAGTCCACTGTAGTATTCCAGTGCCCATAACAGTTAAGACTTAGGGTGACTTCTTTGTACGGCTTAAGGTCTGGCTTTTGTTTGATTTCGGGCAGAACGGTGCTTCCGCATTTGTAGCCCGAAGACTCAACCCCTATGCCTCCAAAATCGATTCTTGCATTCACCATGTCACCGCGTTCAAATACAAGCCCGGAAACGTCAAACTGTCCATTTTTTACTTCGGCTACCTGTTCCCCTTTTTTCTTAAAATTCTTGTCCTTGAAAAATAAAGTCACTTTCCCCGAATACTTGATTTCGGAGGTATATTCAAGGTCTGTAGTATGGGTGATATGTCCCCTGACCTGACCATTTTCAGCTGATGTAATCTCTATTTTCAATTTAGGAATAAAGAGTTCCATCACTTTTCTTCCTGCTTCAACAACCGTTGGAAGAAGCAACTTTGCCTGCGATTCGACACATTCGAAAGTTACATAGGAGTAACAGATTTCGGGTATCAGATCCACCCAGTATACTTTATCACAGCACTGTTTTACCGGCTCCGTGTTTTTGTTAATTAGTGTACTGAATATGCCCGAGTTTCCATCATAATCCATTTGTTGGATCAGTGGTGAATGGTATGGATCATCCTGACTAATAATTTGTTTCCATTGGTTTCCTTTTTTATCGGTACCCGAAATAGTTTCGCCGGTAACAAAATTAGTATTGGTAAAAACTGCCAGTGCATGGGCAATGTCGCGGGCAGTTTTCATTCCTTTTATCTGATCTGACAAAATCTTATCGGGTGCACCTGTAAAATATTGTACGAAGTCATCCGGATTGTCTCTCCGGATAATATCTATAATTTCTTCATACGGGTCGGGATTGCCGAAAATGATATTATAGTTGCATATAGGCGAAGGATGAGCATCGTTGCGCACATGCGGCGGACAACCGTTATCGGCAATCATATGAAGGGTTTCGCCCAGCGAACGCCAGGCTTTGCCCATGTGCTCGTTCCGCTTATCTTCATTTTTTTCCTGCAATGCCATCTTCATCCAGGCTTTCCCCTTTTCCCAGGTATACGCATGTTCCTGTACACCCGACGAAAGATCGCCCGGTTTCCCCAATGCCCATTCAACACCGTCCATCTCGGGGTTTTTCAGCATTCGTTGCATGGTGCCCATCAACTTCGCATTGGTTATGTCTGTAAGGTATCGGATGCCTTCCTGTTTGGTTGGATCATAAAAATGACGAAGCGATGCCGGCAATTCAGGTTCGTCGGCCGAATAGCCACCATGAGAAATCCATTCTTTCACACTTTTTTCGGCCGGTCCTTCTTCGGTAGTAGCTTTCAGGGTGACCAGGTCAACGACTACAGACCCCAGACCTGTGGTGCTTTCCATCTCCCGGTTAATCCAATTGACATCGTCGGGCTGAAAAAGGCCCGATTTAGTCATTGCTATCCCTTTGCATTGCTGGACCAGATTGAAATAATAATTTTTAAACTCCGGTATTTTCGTCTGCGGGGCCTTTGTCTTACTAATAAAGGACTCAACGATCATCTCGTTGATTCCCGGGTGAACTTTCTTATTGCCATAACTTGTAAAAAATACGATTATAGAGGCTCCAATGAGCAGAGTAACCGCGAAACTAAATATTGCTGAACTTTTCATGATTACCTGATTTTAGAACCGTATTAACATCCATTTCCCATTGTCGCCCAGGCAAAACTCGGCCGTGAACTTACCTTTTGTAGAAGCATATTCATACACGGCATACCTTTCGTTGGCGAACTTGAGTTCCCGGTTTTTGAAGTCAGCGGCGAAGGTTGGCATATAAGGCAAAAGCTGCGTGAAGTATTGCCTTTGAAGCCCAAGCGATGTTGGAGTTAATATTTTTGCAAGTCCGGCTGTATCGGCCCTGTTAAAAACATCTTCAACTACAAGTGCCGCACTGTCGGTTTTTACTAATGTATTCTGAAGGAGTTGCTTTTCTGCCTGAAGGGCCATCTCATCAGCAATGCTCCCGGTTGCGGTACCGGGTTCATAACTGCCGTAGTAGTAAAGCCCGGCAATTGTAATCCCCCCGATAATTAAAAACGAAGTAATAATTTTCAGGATAGCATAGCCTTTCTTTCTACCCGGTTTAATACTTTCAGGGGGTTGCTGCTGGCCCGGTTGATAATCCGGCTGAACAGCAGGTGGCGTTTGTCTGGAAGAAGGATGAGGCAAAGGCGGAGGTTGGCTGAATGCCGCAAGCGGTGGAGCGGTTAATGGGTTCCCGCAGGAAATACAGAATTTCATCCCCGGGTTTGTTCTGGCTCCGCAGGAATTGCATATCTGAATTTCGGCAGGATTCTGATTGGCTTTTGGAATGGTAGGTTTTATCACTTCGCCACATTTGCCGCAAAACCGGGCATCAGGCTTAAGTAGGTTACCGCATTTTACGCAAAAGTTCATAGCACTTATGAGTTTTATGAGTTAATCATTTAAGTTTTATACCCGCATTTACCACAGAATTTTGCACCTGGTTTAAAGACTGCACCACATTGCGGACAAAATTTTGGAGTGGCATTTTCGGATGCCGGATGTTGGATGCCGGATGCCGTGGAACCGGGTTCATTTTGCCCGGATTGCTTTGTAAGTGCAGGAACCGGTGCAGGCAGAATTACTGGAACATTGGTTTGAATGACTGGCTGAACAGTTTTCGCTTTGTTCTTGCGCCTGCGTCGGATAATGATCATTGTCAGTACCAAAGCCAGTAATAGTATACCTCCTCCTATTTTCAGGTACAAAGGATTTTTCCAGCTTTCAATACTGTCGGCCTCTGCCTCAAATACCGGAACAGGGATATTTTCAGGAATTTTGTCCATTTCAGCTTTTGCTTTATCGCTGGATTCCGACAAAGCAGCAGCACTTTTTTTAAGTGCAATAGCTGTATTATTGTAGGCTTCTTTGTTTGAAGCAGATTTGTCTTCGGCATAAACCAAAGCATCAATCAG
>CAIPFN010000189.1 GCA_903864265.1 uncultured Bacteroidales bacterium
ATACTGGACATTATCATCAAGGCATTTCAAACTCCTGGTGGCAGGATTGCTGGCTTTCACACTTTTCAACAGTTCGGATGCTTTTTTATTGCTATCGATTAAAAGCAAAGGATTTTCGGATACCTATATGATAGGGGTTTATATTTTTTATAACCTGGTTTATGCTTTACTCTCATTTCCAATCGGTATCATGGCTGACCGATTCGGACTGGCACGGACCCTGATCCTTGGACTCTTGGTGTTTTCCATTGTATATTCCTTAATGGGATTTGCCATACTTACCTGGCAGTTCCTGGTCCTGTTCGGCATGTACTCGGTGTATGCTGCATCCACCGAAGGCATTTCAAAGGCGCTTATCAGCAATATAGCCGGGAAAGATATGACCGCCACGGCCATAGGTTTTTATACCGGTTTTGCCAGTATTTTCAGCCTGCTGGCCAGCAGTTTTGCCGGATTAATCTGGTACACGTTTGGAATGAAGGCTATGTTTATCACCTCCGGAGCGGGTGTGTTGTGCGTGGCTGTATACCTGGCGGTAGTTCAACGATATATTTTTCGTGAAAAAAGAGTATAAACCAGGAGGTGTCTCCCGGGTAATTAAAACTATTTTATTATTTGCATGATTGGTTTATACCACTTCAATGCAGTAAGTTTGTAGAATGAAATTTGTTTCAAAATTTTTATTCTTCCTGCTGATCTTGATTCCCTTAACTCAACTGGATGCACAGGTAGTAATTCAAAAGGGATATTTTGAACCGCCACTCCACATTCCTCTGGCTATAACAGGTTCTTTTTCGGAAGTTCGTCCCAATCATTTTCATTCAGGCATTGATTTTTCGGTCCAGAAAAAAGAAGGATTGCCTGTATTTGCCGTTGCTGACGGGTTTATTTCACGCATCAAGGTTTCGCCTGTTGGATTTGGGAATGCCCTTTATATCGACCACCCAAATGGGTTTACCTCGGTGTATGGTCATATGAACGGGTATAATGATACGATTACCTCGTATTTGCATGCGAACCAATATAAACTTAAAAGTTTTGAGGTCGATTTATTCCCGGCTAATAAAAAAGATTTCATTTTTGTTAAGCAAGGCCAGGTGATAGGTTATACCGGTAATTCCGGCTCTTCAGGAGGGGCTCACCTTCATTTCGAATTGCGGAATACCCGAACCGAGCACATTATTAATCCGGTGCTTTTTGGTTTTGGCTTGTTGGATCCCTTCCCTCCGTATATTGATTTTATTAAAATTTATCCTGAGAATGATAACAGTTTCATCGGTAAGGTCAATGATGATACCCGTTTCAATATTAAAAAATCAGGAAAAGGGGACTATCGCCTGGCCATAAAAGATACCCTGTCACTCTGGGGCAATTTCAGCCTTGGCGTTCAGGCTTTCGATTTCAATCAGAATCAGGGTGACAGGAATGGCTTTTACAGCCTCAGAATGTTTGATGACGACAGCTGTTTTTTCTCCATGGTCTGTGATAGTTTTTCATTCGACGAAAGCCGGTATGTAAATGCTTCTATCGATTTCGCCGCCAACTACAATACCGGCAACCGTATTGTGAAATCGAAGAAACTCCCTGGGAACAAATTGAGCATTTTTAAGCCGGATGCTTCTAAAGGTATTCTGACCTTTACGGATGCCGGCATCCATGAAATACGGGTTAGTGTAGGCGATTTTGCCGGCAACATGACCAATCTCAGGTTCTGGGTTAGGCCGCATCAGCCCGAAGGATTGGTACAGGTGCCGGAACTCCCTTTTGCCGATACAACTATGTTGTTTAAATACAACAAGATCAATAAGTTTGAAACCGGGGATTTGAAAGTGGAACTTCCCTCCGGGAGCATTTATGAGGATTTGATGTTCAGGTACAGGAAATTGCCTGCAGCAGGCGGCATGTTTTCCGCTATTCATTACCTGCACGATGCAGAAGTTCCGATACATAACCGTATCAAGGTCTCGGTAAAAGCATCGGAATTGCCCCCACATCTTCATTCAAAGGCCTTGCTGGCGCGAATTGACAGGAACGGCAAACGTAGTCCTGCCGGGGGATCTTATGAAAGCGGCTACGTTACCACCACTACGAATCTGTTCGACGGCTATGCGATTGTGGTCGATACTATTGCTCCGACCGTGAAGCCCTGGGTGGAAAACAGCAAGAGTAAAACCTGCCTGAGGTTTACCGTTTCCGATAATTTTTCAGGCATAAGCCTTTACAAAGGAGAAGTAAACGGACAATGGGCCCTGGTGGAGTGGGATCCGAAAAACAGACTTATGATTTACCGCTTCGACCAACTTGTGCAGGAAGGGCTCAACACCTTCAAACTTTTGGTTGAAGATGAAAAGGGGAATAAAACAACGTATTCATCTACCTTTACAAAATAAATGGCATACTTACTTTTCGGGACTGTTTTTTATACCCGGGATGTACCGATTCAAATATAATTACCCATTGAACGCCAGCTAAGCGGCATTAAGCCGTAATATTATTTCATTTATTTATTGACGGATGGCGCGTCAGTAAAAAGTCAGTTCATATACCAACAACCTTTAAAAACAAAACGTTATGACATTTCAACTTCCTGCATTACCCTATGCCCCCGATGCGCTTGAACCCGTGATCAGCGCGCGAACCATCGAGTTTCACTATGGCAAGCATCACCAGGCTTATACTACAAAACTCAACAGCCTGGTACCGGGCACGATTTTCGAAAATGCTTCGCTCGAAGAAATTATTATGAAAGCCGAAGGCGGAATCTTCAATAACGCAGCCCAGGTGTGGAATCATACGTTTTACTGGGAAGGCTTTTCGGCACAACGTGGCAGCCTGCCCTCAGGCAAACTGCTCGAAATGATCAACAAGGATTTCGGATCATTCGAGGCTTTCTGTACCAAATTCAACGAAGCTGCAGTAAACCAGTTTGGTTCGGGTTGGGCCTGGCTGGTTGTAAATGCTGCCGGAACCCTGGCTATTGTGACCACTGGAAATGCCGCCAATCCTTTACGCGAGGGGTTAAAACCCATACTCACCTGCGATGTATGGGAGCATGCCTATTACCTGGATTTCCAGAACCGCCGCCCCGATTACGTAAACGCGTTCTGGCAACTCGTTAACTGGGATACCGTTGCACAACGACTGGGTTAAGTCCTGATACCTATCGGAATGCCCTGTAATCGACGCTTCATAAACACGTATAAAAAAGTACCCGAAAGTGCTGAATGCTGTCGCGGATTCCTGCTTTTCTATCTAAATCCGATTTGCAGCCTTTGCCTGGCATAGCCTGTAACCCGAAAGCATCAAAAATAAGAGTCAATCCCGTCAGGATTCGGGATTGACTCTTATGCTTTTAGGTGAGATAAGATTTTATAAAAATAGTCTGACATACAACCCTCGGTATACAGAGTAGCTGGTTGATGCCCTGATAAATAAGCCGGTTATGAAAATCGCTGTATTTATTTTCAGGATAGTGATCCCTTGCCAGCGGTTAAAGCCGGCTGATTTGATAACCTGACTTTTTTACACTGGCAATCACCTGTTCTGAAATATCTTCGGCAGCTTCAATTTCCAGTACTTTATCCGGGTTTTCCAGGTCGACGGACCAGGTTTGAATGATATTAAGGCTTTCGAGTCCGGGTGTAATTGCGTTAACACAACCGCCACATTTGAGATTCGTTTTGAAACGGAGTTTTTCCATTTGTATAATTTTTATAGGTAAGTTACTCAAGTTTCGCATTAAAGCTAAACCATTAAAAAACAATGAAATAAGTGAAAAAAAGTAGCATGTAAATTTGTTTAAATTACTGAATATCAGTAATTTTATGTCGACAAACAAAAAACAAATACATGCTACAGGGTAAAATTACTACAAACATTTCAGAATTGAACAACTTTTTCACTTCAAGCCAAAAAGTAAGTGATACAGTGATCCGAATTATCCGTTCTTTGAAACTGAGCAACAAGCA
>CAIPFN010000190.1 GCA_903864265.1 uncultured Bacteroidales bacterium
AAAAAACTGACAAATTCTTATTACTCCTGTTCTGGTTTGATCGTGAATTTTCGTCCCCCTCTCTTTCTTTCAAAGAGAGGGGGCAGGGGGTGAGTTTTTTGAAATTGTATACAAGTGACCCCCATCCCGATAACTATCGGGACCCCCGGTGGGGGCTGACGATGAACGAGCACTTTGTTGTTAAGACTGATTCTCTGGCAGGTCATATACTGCCTGAGAATAAGTTGTTAAAAGGCAACACTGTACCCGGCCGGCATAAGTTCGAAACTTTAATGGGATTTCAGTCGGGCCCGTAGCTCCGCTTTCCATAAGCGGTAAAATCCGGGAACCTTTTGGCCTGGTAAGGCTACATCACAGGAAAGGAAGAAACAACGGCAGGAATTACAGCCTTTCGAGAGTCGTATAAACCCTGCTTCCCCCAGGACTGTATGGCTTATCCTCTTTACGGCAGCTATTGAACCTAAAGATAACAGAAGCCTCAAAAAACGGCTTGCAAACCAGTCTGCAAGGGTTTTTTTTTGATCTTTTTCCAGAGCGATTCTGCTAAGGGTTTCATGCGAAAAATTATTTACTCATTGAGTTTCCGTATTTCCGGATCTTCATCTGCATTTCAGGCGTGAGTTGTTTTACCAGTTCGGCATTGTAGGAACCAACACCGCTAATGCCGTAAATCTGGTACGCGCCTATGGCATAGGTTCGCGAAGCGGCGGCAAAGGAGCCTTCCTTTACAGCCGGATCCACATCGGTGGCAAAAATGGAAATGGTATTATCGCTGTTACGGTCGATGTGGAAGGTGCGGAACTGCTGCGGGAACTCGCGCAGGGATGAGGTTTCCACTTCCCAGAAACCGAGTTCAGGATGAGCCAAGTCGGGCGATTTAAGTGCGGTAACGGTATTGAGATGACGATGCCCGGCAACCCAGAGAATCAGGTTCGGGTAGGTGTTGAGTTTGGCTATCAGATTGGCAGAGGTAATAACCGAAACGGGGGCCATGCCCAGTTCCGGATCAACATCGCTGATTCCAACGGGAACATGCGCTGCTATAATCATCAGTTTGCCTTCGGCCTGTCCCTTATCAAGTTCTTTCACCAGCCAATCGTAGCGCTCCTGGTCCAGGAAGCTGTGCCCGTGAATATCGGTGCTGGGATCACTGTCCTTTTGGGTATCATCGAGTACAATCACTTTGAGAGGCAAATTGGCCTTAGGCTCGAAAGAGTAGCAGGCAAACCCTCTTGCCGCATCTGTTTTGTTGAACCCATGTCCCAGCGGTTTTGAGGAAGTATTGAAAAATTCGTTTGTCCATTCAATGGACGAAAGTGGGCGGCGGTTCTTGTCGGCTGCAATAAGTACAGGTTTTGTGATGCCAACGGGACCCATGCCTATAATATCGCCGTATACCGTGCTGCCGTCGAAAACGCCCATGTAAAGGGTGCGCTCGTTGATACCTCCCGAGGTAAAAATGTTTTTCCCCATTTTAATGATACTGTCGCCGGTATAGGATTTTTTCAAATAGTCATTCGGAGGATAGATACCCATCCAGTTATGGTCGTGATTGCCCACCGCCTGGTACCAGGGGATGCTTTTGCTGAGGCCTGCGCTCTGGTACACATCCTGGTAATCGTTGAGGGGGCCGGCGATAGGATCATCCTTTTTGCCCGAATCGGGGTTGATTTTCCTGCCGTCGAGTACATCAATAAACCAGCGGAGCTCGTTGTACTGGCTGCTGTTGCAGTCGTCGCCCAGCGATATGCCGAAATCGAACGGATCTTTTTTGTGAAGGGCATTTGCCGTTTGTATGGCTGCATCCAGCACCTGGGTGGTATACAGCATAATCCCGGAATAAGCCGAAATAACGCCTCCTTTAATACCAAAAAAGATTCCCTGGGTAGGCGATTCCTTATCGGTGAGGTGTATATCGGTGATGGCAAAGAAGTTCAGCAGCCTGTCCTTGTTTTGAACCGATGCGCCGGCATAGGTATCCGGCATCAGATCCAGGCGTTTAATATATTTCAGCCCGCTTCCGAATTGCCATTTGCCGTAACCGTTCGGCGCGTATTTCGAGAGTTCATCCGGCGAAATTTTCGCGGCTGTTGCAGGCACAGGAACAGGAACTACCATCCTGTCGACGGAGGTTACAACATTGGCATCAATGGGATAGCTGGCTTTCTGTCCGTAGCTGCTGTTCAGTAATAAAACAAATACTGCTGGCAGAAGCAGCGCGAGCCCGGTATGATATAACTTCTTCATAACTTATTATTTTTGAATGATAGGTTTCGTTTTTTTCAGGAATATAAATGCCAGGGTAGTGCGGGCACCCCAAACAGGCTTTTTGACACCGGCATTCCCATAAAATACCAGGGGGCTGAACTGTATGCTGGCAATTTGCTTGGCTGCAATCTTTATAATTTGAGCCACATTGAAGGATGCCAGTCCGGCAACCAGGCGCTTGCCATTCCAGTCATAGGTGTTTTCGGAAGAAATCCCGGCGGTAAATCCGCCTTTAAACCGGTGACTGATAAAGGGTTGAAAATAGGCCGCGTTCACATCCGCCCTGCTCCTGTCGCCGGCTGCCGTCCACAATTGATTCACCAGCCCGCCTATGGTCCAGTTGCCCGGTTGCCCAAGGATAACTATACCCGGACCGATAGCCAGTTTCCGGGTACCCAGGGCATAGTTGGTTGCCCATGGTATGGAAACCACCGGGCCCACGCCCCATATTACCTTGGCAAAGGAAGAGGAAATGAAACCGGTGTACAGAATATCGCCCAGCCCCTCCTCTTTCTGATTCCGGGCCGTGACATCCTTCTGCGTCATAAAAGGGATGATCAGCCTGTTGATCAGGGTATACTTCCCGGATAGCCTGAGCGGCAAAATGGGCTGCAGGTTCATCACCATTTTATACCCGTTTTCCCCGCCTTCGGCATTGTTAATATTAAACTGAAAGTTGAACTGAAACGGAACGCTGATCATGCTCGCTATAGGGTTGGATACTTTCTTCGCCAAGTCATCCGGTGATGGCTGTGCATACGAAACGCCTGCACCGGCAACAACCCATAGTACGAACAGGCAACAAATCCTTCTTTTCATTTTATGTTGGAGTTTATCGTGAGATTCTCATTCCGCTTCAGGTTATTTTTTACCCGATGCGTATATGATCTTCCAGTCATTTTTCATATCAATCAGCGTCCATCCTTTCACTTTGGCTTCATCCAGCGCCTTGTCGAGGCGGCCAAAAGGGGACTTCCTATCGTAGGCCCATTCGCGGGTTTCATCGGTATGGTGAACCAGGGCGCCAAATCGCAGCCCGCTGCCGCCGGTGGTGTACTGAAGCATCTCAAGGTCACCGTCGGAATTACCGAAGGAAGCTATAGGCCTCCGCCCTATATATTGATAGATGCCTACCGGTTTCCCTTCGTTGTCGTCCACCAGGCTGACTTCGGGCAGCTGAACGATAACCGCCTGATCGCCATGCATTTCAAACTTCAGTTTAAAACTGGTGCCGATTACCTGTTCGGGGGGAATTCCATAGGCTTTTTCGGTGAAAGGACGCATAAATTCAATTCCTCCGCCCGAAACGATGTAGGTCTTGAACCCGTTGGCGCGGAGATATCCGAGCAGTTCGACCATAGGCTGAAAAACCATTTCAGTATACAGTTTACCGGTAACAGGATGCTTTGCCGTTGCCAGCCAATCCGTCACCGTTTGTGCGAATTCCTCCGTTGTATATCCCTGGCTGGTAGCCATTACAAGCGCATCAACGGCATCCATGCCTCCTGCCATTACTGCTTTATAATCACCTTCGATGGCGGCTTTGAAAGGCTGGGTATTTTGCCATTCAGGGTGCAGGGGTGCCATGGCCTTGATACGGTCGAAGGTAAAAATGAACTGGAAATACATGGGCTGCTCCGACCAAAGCGTTCCGTCGTTATCAAAAGTTGCAATACGCCGGGCAGGCGGAACAAAATCGGGCGAGCCATCCCGGCTTACTTTTTCAACAAAAGAAATAATTGCATTTTTATGATCGGTATTGTTCCACGATGGCAAAGGATCGGTTGAAACAGAGAGTGAGTTGCCTGACGGTTGAGGATTTCCATCCCCGCTTTTAAAGCCGGTGTTAAAAATCAGTACCCACCCTATTAACAGCAATGAGGTTATGCAGATTCGGTTTGTCATTTTTATTTTTTTAGGATGTAAGAGTTTATGAAATGAAGCATACCCCTTAGCGCGTTTACCTAAACGCCGACTTTCCTGCCTTCATGATCTTCTTTCTCATGTCAGTGCTGAGTTGTTTTACGAGTTCGGCGTTGTAGGCACCTCCCGTTTCGGGGTACGTAAGCTGATTTTCAGTATTGAATATCTGCATGGCCCCAATGGCACAGGCGCGTGAAGCTGCTGCCAGAGATCCGGCTTTTATGGCAGGATCAACATCCGTTACGAAAATCGAAATGGTACTGTCGCTGTTGCTCACCACCCTGAAGGTACGGAATTGCTGGGGAAAATCCCGCAACGATGCCGTTTCTACATGCCAGAACCCCAATTCAGGATGCGTAGTATCGGCCGATGGATAAGGAGTGACCAGGTTGCGATGAACATGTCCCGACATCCAGAGGATAAGGTTGGGATAGGTATGAAGTTTATCGGTAATGGTCTGTAAATCTACGGGTGAGTCATTATCCCTGTCAATCAGCAAAAGCGGAATATGAGCTGAAATGATCATCAGCTGACCGGCCTTTTGCCCTGCGTCGAGTTCACCTACCAGCCATTCAAAACGGTCCTGGGTTACAAACCCTTGTTCATGGGTATCCACACGGTCTTCATTCTGAGTATCATCAAACACTATAACCTTGATGGGCACATCCGATTTTGGCACGAAACTGTAACAGGCAAAGTTCAGGTCGAGGTTGGTTTGTGAAAAGCCATGACCAATGGGTTTGGAAGTGGTATTAAAAAACTCATTCATCCACGACCTCATATTGATATAATGCCTGTCGGCATCGGCAATTACGGTTGGAGGTTCGGAATAATCGCCAACAGGACCTGCACCTATAATGTCACCATTAGGAGTCGCTCCGTCAACGGCGCCCATATAAAATCCCCGGCTTTTTAAGCCAAGCGGGTCCGTCATAATATTACCCATATTCATGATAGTTGAGCCGGTATAGGTTTTCCACACATATTCGTCGGGCGTAAACATGCCTGTGCAGAAATGGTCGTGGTTTCCCAGCACCTGGTACCAGGGGATTTCGCTGTTGAGCCCGGCTGCCTGGTATTCGTCCTGGTAATCGTTGCCCGGTCCCTTGATAGGGTCATCCTTTTTGCCGGAATCAGGTGTTATTTTCTTCCCGTCGAAAATATCGATATACCATCTCAGTTCATTGTATTGCGCATTGTTCACCGCATCGCCCAGGCCCATCCCGAAATCGAACTTATTTGCCTTATGTAAGGCATTGATGGTTTGAATGGCTGCGTCGAGTACATGGGTCGTATACAGGATAACGCCTGAATAAGCCGAAGAATTACCGGCAGCACCACCTTTATATCCCCATTCAATTTGCTGGGCGGGAGACTCCTTATCCGTTAAATGAATATCCGACATGGCAAAAAACCGCAGAAGGTCGGCTTTGACGGTTACAGATGCACCGGTGTAGGCATGTGGCATCAGTTCATAACTTTTTATATAGGGTAAT
>CAIPFN010000191.1 GCA_903864265.1 uncultured Bacteroidales bacterium
CTCCTTGTGGCCCCTTCGCCTTGTCGCCTTGTCATCTTGTCATCTTGTCCCTCCCTCAATCCCCTCAATCCCATCAATCCCCTCAATCCTCTCCTTGTCGCCCCTTCGCCTTGTCTCCTTGTCGCCTTGTCCCTCCCTTAATCCCATCAATCCCATCAATCCTCTCCTTGTCTCCCCTTCGCCTTGTCGCCTTGTCTTCTTGTCATCTTGTCCCTCCCTCAATCCCCTCAATCCCATCAATCCCCTCAATCCTCTCCTTGTCGCCCCGTCCCCGTGTCGCCCCGTCCCCCTCACTCCCCTCACTCCTTAACCAGCACAAACTCTGCGCTCACCGGCGCGTGATCCGATTCCGTGAGAAATTCCTGGTGCGTTACAGCCGAGCCGGCACGCCAGCGGTTATTGGTAAACAGGTAGTCGAGGGTGCGGTCCCAGGTATGTCCGGGCCGGGTGGTATGCGTAAAATGAGCCGCCTGGTTTTGCTGGTATTCGGCAAGGGTAAAAGCACATTTGTAGGCCGCATAGATAGGCATCAGCCACTGCGACTCGGAAGTATAATCGCTTCCGGCTTTATGTTGCGGGTCGTCGCCCGGCTGGTGGAACGATTCGCCGGGGCATTTGTCCTCGTAGCAGTAATCGGTTGAGTCGCTGCCGGGAGGCAGTTCGTTCAGGTCGCCGCCGGCCACAAAGTATTCGCCTGCCGCATCCAGTTTATCCATCTGGTCTTTGAACTCCACGTAGTGTTTCTGCTTGGTGTCGTCGGTAGCAAAAGCCGAAGCATGAATGTTAAGCAGGGGCACTTCCCTGAATCCCGGTATCTTGATCCTGCCCGTTATGATGCAGGAGTGGAGATAGAAGTAGTTTACAATACCCGCCTGGTCGCCGCGGGTAGCCAGGTTAATGCGTTTGGCGTCGGTAATCGGCCAGGGCGAAAGGATCACCTGCCCCATTTCCATGCGGCCCAGTCCGTCGCTGGGAATAAATTCCGACTTCCATTCCGGTACAAAGGCCGCGTAATTAAAGTAGGTATGGTCGAGTATATATTGCAGCTCATCAATATAAGCGGTGCGTTTCGACTTGATATCGCATTCCTGCAGGAAGAGTATGTCGGGTTTTACCTCGTTGATCCTGCTCACTATGGCTTCCAGGCCGGGTATCACCTGTTCTTTTGTGAAGACGGTGTTGTCGCCGCAGGCATCGCCGAACCACGACTGCCGTCCTATGCCGAAGCGGATGTTCCAGGTCATGACCCTGAGGGTCGAATCCTGAAAGATAAGCGTGCCCTTTACGCTTTTGGTGTACATCACCGCATCTTCCACATCCTTAAAGCCGGTGGCCAGCGGCTCGCACGAATGGATGGCGGTGATCAGCAGGGGCAGCAGTAGTACTAAAAGTATGTTCCTGTAATAGTTGTGCTTCATGGTGTATAGGCATTGTTTAATCAAAGATACGGTTAAATTCGGTTAAGCCTATTCTGAGGGGAATAATAATTTCGGGGCCCCCCTTTCCGCCCCCGACCTGTACCGCCAGCCCGCTGATGCTTTCCTCTTCCGCACCAAAGTAAAGAATACCGCCAACGGCAGGCATAAAAAAACCGTCAGGTATGCGGTGAAAAGCTGGGACTAAAAGGGGGCCGGTTCGTACCAGGTTTAACAGGCATTCTCCTTATACCGGCTGAACGATACGCCAAAAGCAAAGCCTGCTTTTACAGCCAGGGGCAGCGAAAATCTCACAGGCAGGGTAAGTTTTACGAACCGATAAGCGGTTTCTAAAAAACTAAATATAAATTAATAAAAGACTCTATTTAGCTTGAATACCGGGAGCGAACAGGGGGATGCGTTTTATAAAAAAGCGCCTGATTTCATTTAGTCTAAAAAATATTTTCATGCTAATGGTTTGATATACAACACTTAAATCTTGTGAATCCAAATTTTATTTGTCCGAAAGTTAAAATAATTTGCTTATGAATAAATTATGTATTATATTTGTTCGACGTAAATAATTATTATTCTGCAACACCATTATTTCACCACGCTTTACTCGTATTTACCCTTTTATATCAGTTTGTTCGATTGACTGATAGTGTAAATAAAAAGTACTTCAAACCCTCATTGTTCTTTTCACCATTTGAATTTTATCGTTCACGGCTTTGCCTTGTCCGAAAGTTTAGCTTAAAGCATACATTGGAATCTCCCGCAAGGGTTTTGGGATTTGAATCAAACAATAATTTTTTTGAAGCCGGGACCTGCCATCCCCTCCCTTCAGCTTAAACACAAGAAAGCCTCCCTGCGAGGCCGACATGTCAACGGAAATTAACGGCGTACGAACCAAAACACAGAGAGGCAATACAAAATTACTACATTATTACATGGAATGGTTAATGCCCTGTAATTCTTTTATGTGAAATCGCATTTTCACCAGGTTAACCGCGGCACATCTTATCGGTTTTGTTGTGTTGCTGCCATGTTATACATGGAAAACTGAACCGGCGCCGGTTAGTAAAGTTTATTTATAGACTTATGACTGCGGGAGTGGAAAACCATCTGTATCCTGAAAGATGTAAAACAATAAGGCGTTCACAATAAATACATAGAAAAAATGAAAACAATAAAACTAATTCTAGCGATTGTTTTGTTTGCCATAGCTACTGTGACGCAGGCACAGAGAAAAATCACAATTAGCGATGTGATAAATGGAAAAACTGTTCTGCAGATTGCAAAAGACCATGCTGTTGAGGCTTTTATTGCGACCAAAGCAATATATAAACCTGGGATGACTGAAGGTGCTTTTGTAAATGAATGCCTGAAGAATTTCCCCAAGGAGTACTATGCATTGCGTGAAGTATTTGTACCGTATGCTAGTTATCTTTATTCTTTCCACTCGAGAGGATTGACAGAGGATCAGGTTAGAAAGTTAGTGACAGGGAAAGAATATGTGGATTGTAGTAACGGTTTAGTTGGTTGGCAACTTGCAAACCCTGGAGTGAATGTCGTTGACTCACCTTGGTGGAGAAATGTTATTCATTGGGCAGCAGTCCTACTTACAAAATTAGATGAGATTTTACCTAAATAGAAATAATAGGGCAATGAGGTAAAATCACCTCATTGCCCTATTTCTTTTAACCTCTGTTTGAAACAAATCTCCTCTTTTCTTTTTGTTTCATTCGATTTGACTTCGGATATTATGAAATTATTTAAGTAAACAAATTAGCAGGCAATTTTTAAAAGTAAATAGTGGCTATTAATCCCTTAGCATCCATAATCATTAGACCCATGAAAACAATTCTTCCACTTTTTATTTTCATTTTCACTTTTGCTAGTTGTAATGTTTCCAAATTAATTAAGTACAAAAGCAAGGAAAAGGTTGAAGTTGAGAATAAATTCACAAAATTCACAATAAAAAAAGATGCAATTATCATTAAAACTCATTTCCCTAATAATGACCAGCATAATATGATCCTTGATTTAGGTGCTGGTACAACTGTTCTATTAAAAAATTGCGGTTTAAATTATTTTGAGTCATTGCCACCAGATTTAAATTTCGGTAAGATAATTTCAGCTGACAACACTAAAATAAAAGCTGACTATTACAAGATTGGTACAATTAAAACAAATGCTTTTACACTCAGTCATGCATTCCTGTCTGTAATTCCCGATTTTCAATTAGTACAATGCGATAAATCAGTTGGCGTATGGGGCGCAGATATATTTGAGGATAAAGTATTAATATTAAGAATGGAAGATTCTACAATGGCTGTTTTCGATACACTGCCTTCATTGAGCAAATGGACAATTGTCGAATCAGATTATAAATTTCCTCATTTTTATGTTGTTTTGAAGATAGGAAATCAAAAAATGAAATTCCTTCTCGATACTGGTTGCTCATCAGGAATTGTGATTTCGCAAGATTATTTTAATAAGGAATTTCATGGGAAAGGAAATTTGATCAAAGATAGTAGTAAGTGGTTCGGGAGAGCCTTTAGCACAGCATCAGGTTTTTTAGCAGCTGACACTACAACAAAAGCAATTCTTACAGAGTCGCGATGGGGAGACTTAATAGTTGATTCGATTCCCTTATTGATAAATAACAATATGAAAAGAAATGTTATAGGGATGGATGTGTTTAAACGTTTCAATTTGTTGTTAGACTATAAAAACAATAAAATATATGTCCAAAAAAACACAAAATTTGTTATGCCGCCACTAACAAGCTTTTTTAGGAAAATGGGGTTTTCGTTCCAAAGTTCTAAAGATAACACTTTTACAATTGCTGTGCTAAAAGTCAACTCGCCCGCAGAAAAAGCTGGCCTTAAGGTCGGAGACCAGATTCTCTCAATTAATAACATTAAAACTGATGTCGACAATAATTGTGAAATAATCAACCTTCTTAACGGTTTAGATGGGAGTTTAACCAATAATGAGGTTATTGTCCGGCGAAATAATGAAACATTGACATTTAACTTCTGACAGTTTTATAGCTGAAAATAATTAAACCAATTCGATGATGGGTCGAAACAACCAGGAGTACCTAAAAAAACATATGGTGTAAGCCTCGATTCATTTATTACTTTACGACTTGTACACTTATTTCTACACTACCATCATAAAACACTACCTCCTGTAAACCCTATTGTTCTCCCTCAGCTATTAAAAAACTGACTTCCCGCTGAAACTTAGCAATGAAATAATTAAACAGGTTCCAAACATAAACATGAACAGATAAAACACATTAAAATTAACCCGGATAATTTTTAGTCCCACCAAATCTTGTCCGCGCTGGTTTGCACTTGCAGTTGCTTGTGCCTTTTACTGTGAAAGTGGAAAACATCTGTCCACACAGTGATAATGAATCAATGGAAAAACCAATTAATGACTTTAAAAATGAAAAAGATTATTTTAGTGTCAATACTTGCTTTTTGGGCAACATCTTTTGCCTCTGCAGGGATTGTAATCAAAATCACATTGACAATCGGCAAAAAAAGCCAACCTGCAACTTGTCCTAATTTCGGCTTTTGCGAATTCATCCACTGTATTTCATATCAGGACGGGCTGATTAATGGGACTTTAGATGTAAATGAAGAAAGAAGTTCAATGATTGTAAGTATTTATGAGAAGGATATTCTTAAGGTTCAACCCGATAAAATTGATTACTTCAAAGGCAAGAACTACATTACGTTCACAGAGGATTTTGTGTTGTCCTCAGAAATAAACTCTGCTGTAAGAGTCAAAAAACCACTTGTTATTAAAAAAGGAGAATTCCCTCTCTCTTACAAAAATGGAATATATTCCATAGAGATTCCTTTATAGTAAAATAGTGGCTTATTTGCTGGACAGAAGTTGCTATTGTCCTTTTGAAGATGCCTGTCAAATTACTGTCAATTCCTTAATTTGACTTTTTGCACAATCTGCAGTAATAATCTAACCGAAACAGCAAAAACCCATGAATAAAACAAGGATAATAATTAATGTGGTTTTGATATCAGCCTTGCTTTCCTGCAAACCACTTGGCAGGATGTCAATTAAAATAAATGGCGAGTTTATAAAGCCTCAAAATGAAACAGCTGCAAGTATAAGAGAATATTGCCATGATAAAAATGTTGATTATGACAAGTCTTATGTAATAAGATCAGAAGAACTCTATACATCATTTCTTAGTAAATATAAACACATCCCAGGTGTTTTTATTTTCGATAAGAATAAATATCTTATAACAACAGATATAAAAACAGATTGTCCATGGACGATGATGAATTTATTGAAAGATACCATTACTAAAACGAAACTCTTACTGGATTCATCAATGTATCATGATATCATGTTACATTATATGTTGATTGATGACAGAACAAAGAAAAAAGAAGCAGATTATTATATTTTAAGTACCTGGGGCAAATTTATCCCAAAACTCACAAAAGCTCTGTTTGATAACATCAATAAACAAAAAGAAGAAAAGAAATTAAATGTATGCTATATCCTCCTTAATGTGGATTTGCAGGATAGCTGGGTGTCAAAAAAATAATGTCAGCCGGCTGTCGCTCACCGTTCTGTTGGCACTTCTTGTGTCTATCCCTTTTATTGGCACATTCGGGCAGGATACCACGAATAAGATCAGGAATACTGCGGTCAAAAATCAAATTACCTCTGTTGCTGTGATTGATTTTTTCACAACTTTTGCCGGCATAAACGTTATAAATGGTGAAACAAGCAACGAATTTAATAATCTATACCTGTATTATAATTTCTCCATAAACAATAAACTCAAGACAGGGAAATTTGTAATGCTCACATACTATTTCACCGAATGCGGCATGCGAAAGTACTTTGATAGTATAACTTCCATTTCGGATGATCAGTATAATTTCAAAAACTCCATCTCCTACCGCATACGAAAATCCAGGTTTACATTTAACCTGAGTATAAGTTCCAAAAGCCAGTATTTTAACCACTATGATTATAAACCGGATAGTCTTGGCCGAATGGAAAGATACCTGTATACTTCCTATTTGTCGCCGGGATATTCCAATTTTTCAGGCGGGATCAAGTTTGAATTTAATGATAATTGCGCCATCGAATTAGGATTGGTAAATGGCAAAAGAACAAAAATCAGAAATCAGATCTTGTTTGAAAGCAGGGAAGCCGTCAGATTATATGGCCTGGATAAAGGCATAAGCCGTAAAATGGAATTTGGGCTCAACCTGATCCTCTCGGTTCCCACACACCGTATAATTAAAAACTTCTATATCGAAAACTTCAGCCAGTTTAACTGCAATAAGGAAAACCTGCTGCATCTCAAAGATTATATAGTGGATATCAACAATGCCTTCCACTATAAGCTTTTCAGGTATTTCAGGCTCACCCTGCGCACCAAACTGTTGTATGATATCAATATCAACTCTAAACCTAAAATCATAAATTACTTTACCATAGGTTTCTATTTAAACAATATGTTCTGAAGCCCCGGCCGGGTTTTCCCTGTCAGCAGTGCGGGGCAGGGGCTTCCTCCGTGGGGTTTTTAACCCGGCAAACGGGGCGAGGGCTTACTGTTGGCATGCAGGCCCGCACCTCCCCCCGCTAAAAATAAACAAGGCCGCGCTTTACAGGGCGGCTTTTTTTTATAATTTAGCCCTATATTCATCAGGCATATGCAGGAAATATTTAACGAGCTGAAAACAGTGATGGAACAGGGCATACCCGCCATGCTCTGTATTGTAACCGCCACCACCGGCTCCACGCCCCGCAAGGCCGGGTCGAAGATGCTGGTGCTGACCGACGGCAGCATACGTGGCACCATAGGAGGCGGAAGCATTGAATACCAGGCTATCAAAGATGCACTCGCCCTTATGTCAGGCAGCACCTCCCTGAGCCGGCGCTACCACCTCGAAGACGACCTGCAGATGCACTGCGGAGGAACCATGGATGTGTATTTCGAATCCATAGGATGCCTGCCCCGCCTCTATATCTTCGGCGGAGGCCATATAGGCCGGGCCCTGGCCGGATATGCCCCCGCCCTGGGCTTCAAGCCCTACGTATTCGACCAGAGAGAAGATATTTTCGCATCCTGGAACCTGCCCGGCGTCGAAACCCTTACCGGCGACTACCTGCAGATCATTGACAGCCTGAACTTCGACGCCAGCACCTACCTGGTGATTGTCACCCATAACCACGAATTTGACGAGAAAGTCCTCATTGCCTGCGCCCCCCGCGAATATGCCTACCTGGGCATGATCGGAAGCCGTCGCAAGATAGCCGAAATCAGCAACAAAGCCCTGCAGGAAAACCTGCTTTCGGCCACACAACTGGCCCGCATCGATATGCCCATAGGCCTTCCCTTTGCCGCCGAAACCCCGGCCGAAATCGCCATCAGCATTGTCGCCAAAATGATTGATGTTAAAAACTCCCTGAAAAAATCATGATTCCAAGGCGCGATACCATTCAGTTTGTATTGAACGATCAGCTGGTGACCTTAGCTTTTGATGCCGGCAACGAATTAAAACCTACTACCACCGTACTCAACTACCTGCGTTCGCTGCCATTCCATAAAGGCGTGAAAGAAGGCTGCGCCGAAGGCGATTGCGGGGCCTGTACCGTGGTGGTAGCCGAAAATTACCATGGCAAACTCATGTATAAAACCATCGACAGCTGCCTGGTTTTCCTGCCCATGATCCATGGTAAACAGCTGATCACCGTCGAAAACCTGGCGGATGCCGGTACCCTCCACCCGGTGCAGCAGGAAATGATAAACCACAACGGTAGCCAGTGCGGCTACTGCACCCCCGGGGTAGTGATGTCATTGTTCGGTCTCTATAAAAACCACTATAAACCGGGCAGGGAGATTATTGAAGACGCCCTCACCGGCAACCTTTGCCGCTGCACGGGATACCAGCCCATCATCAAAGCGGCCGAACATGCCTGCTCCTGCGTTGATACCGACAAATTCAGGCTTCACGAAGCCAGCATCGTGGAAATGCTGAAAAGCATCAACAGGAAGAAAACAGCCATCGAAATCCAAACCTCCACCCGGAATTACTTTAAACCCCTCACCCTGCCCGACGCCCTGGCCTTCCGAAGCCGCTATCCCTCGGCAACCATAGTGGGCGGAGCTACCGATACGGCTTTACGCCAAACAAAGAAAGGGGAACTGCTGCAGGAAATCCTGGATATTTCAGGAATAGAAGAGTTAAAATATTTTGTCGAAGATGAACAGGTTTATAAAATAGGGTCAGGAATAAGCCTGGAAGAACTGAAGCGTCATGCGGCGGGGAAACTTCCAGCGCTATACCGCATGCTGCAGAAGTTCGGTTCGCTTCAGATACGCAACCAGGCTACCCTGGGAGGCAATATAGGATCGGCCTCTCCCATAGGCGATACCCTGCCTTTACTCATTGCCTGCAAAGCCGGGGTGCGCTTGCAGTCGGCCGATTCGGGCAGGGTTATCCGCATAGGCGACTTTATTAAAGGATACCGCTTAACCGGCCTGCATGCCGATGAACTGATAACGGCCGTTCATATTCCCAAACCGGATTCTTCAACCACCATCAGCGCCTACAAGGTTTCGAGGCGTAAACACATGGATATTTCGACCGTGAGCGGGGGATTTTCGCTGCAACTGGAAAAGAATTACGTAGTTGAAATCATACTGGCCTTTGGCGGCATGGCCGAACAACCCAAAAGGGCCGCCGAAACCGAAGCTTTCCTTCGCGGAAAACCCTGGACCAGGGCCACCGTGGACCAGGCCATGGATATACTGGCCGGGGAGTTTACCCCCTGGAGTGATGCCCGTGCCGGGGCTGCATACCGCAACCTGGCAGCAAGGAATCTGCTGCTGAAATTCTATACCGAAACGTCATCTCCCGCGCTATGAAAACGTCAGAACTGAAACACGACAGCGCCCTGAAACACGTCACCGGGCAATCGGTATATGTAAACGATATGACAGCCAGCCGTCAGTTGTTCGGAAGAGTGGTGTACAGCCCTCTGGCCCACGCACGCATCAGCCTGCTGGATACCACACAGGCAGCCCTGGTAAAGGGAGTAACGGATATTTTAACCTGCAAGGATATTCCCGGCCTTAACCAGATGGGGCCGGTGGTTGACGACGAACCCTGCCTGGCAACGGATGAGGTAACTTTTATAGGGCAGGCCATGGTATTGATTGCCGCCGAAACCGAAGAAGCCGCCCTGGAAGCCGAAAAGCTTATCCGCATAGTGTTTGAGGAACTCGAAGCTATTGTCACGCTGAAACAAGCCATTGAAAGAAACCACCTCATCGCCCCTGAGCGTAGGATTGAATGCGGTAAACCGGATGAAGCCATGCGATCGGCACCTCATTGCATTTCGGGTGAACTCGAAACCGGGGCACAGGAACACTGGTACCTCGAAACCCAGACGGCCCTGGCCGTTCCGGGCGAAGGAAAGGAAATGCTCATTCACGCCTCCAGCCAGAACCCGGCCGAAACACAGTCTATTGTGGCCGAAGTGCTGGGCATCGCCAAAAACGAAGTGGACGTGGAAGTCAGGCGCATGGGGGGAGGCTTTGGCGGTAAGGAAACCCAGGGCAATCACGTGGCAGCATGGGCTGCCTTGCTTGCAAATGCTTCCCGCCGGCCCGTCAGCATCCGCCTTTCCCGCGACGACGATCAGAAAATCACAGGCAAACGGCACCGCTTTCTTTCGAAATACAGCATAGGCTTCGATGAGGAAGGGAAAATACTGGCTTATTCCGTTGAACTGAACAGCGACGCGGGAGCCGCCACCGACCTGAGCCGCGCTATCCTCGAAAGGGCCATGCTGCATGCCGAAAACGCCTATTTTATCCCGAATGCACGCATCATAGGCAAAGCCTATAAAACAAACCTGCCGTCAAATACCGCTTTCCGGGGTTTCGGCGGGCCACAGGGCATGGCCGTCATCGAAACAGCCATCGACCGCATGGCCCGCTTTCTTAAAAAAGATCCTTCGCAAATCCGCAAACTCAATTTCTACGGCACAGAAGATAGAAATACCACCCCTTATGGCGAAACCATAAGCCATAACCGACTGCACCTGATGTATGATAAGCTGATGGCCTCGTCAGCATACAGCCAGAGACGACAGGATATTGATCGTTTTAATGCAAAAAACGAATTTGCCAAACGGGGCCTCAGCATCACTCCCGTGAAATTCGGCATTTCCTTTACCACCGCCTTCCTGAACCAGGCCGGCGCTTTGGTACATATTTATACCGACGGCACTATCGCCGTTAACCATGGCGGAACCGAAATGGGGCAGGGCCTGAACACGAAAATGCTTGGTATTGCTGCCGACGAATTCGGGGTTTCACATAATTTTATTAAAATCAGCGCCACCAACACTTCCAAAGTTCCGAATACTTCGGCAACAGCGGCCTCATCAGGCAGCGACCTGAACGGCATGGCCGTTAAAAATGCCATCGACACCCTTAAAGCCCGGCTGTCGGAAGTAGCCATTGCCGAACTGAAAGGGAAACTTACAAATGCAACCCTCAGCGCCGGCGAGCTTATTTTTTCCGGCAACCTCATATACGCGGCTTCACACCCTGAACTGGCCATCCCCTTTCCGCAACTCGTCAAACAGGCTTACCTGAAACAGGTCAGCCTCAGCGCTACCGGCTTTTACAAAACACCGGGCATTGGGTACGACCGCGAAACCGGTAAAGGGAATCCTTTTTATTACTATGCCTATGGCATGGCGGTTTCGGAAGCGGAAATAGATGTGCTTACCGGCGAAAGCAGGCTGCTGCGTACCGACATACTGCATGATGTAGGCGATTCGCTGAATCCCGAAATCGATACCGGCCAGATTGAAGGCGGATTTATACAAGGCCTGGGCTGGGTCACCACCGAAGAGATCATATGGGACGACAAAGGCCGCCTGCTTACCCATTCGCCCGATACCTATAAAATCCCTACAGTGAACGATATCCCGGCAGTTTTCAACGTGGAACTGCTGACAGGATATCCCCACGAAGGTACCATCCGCAAAAGCAAAGCCGTGGGCGAACCGCCTCTTATGCTGGCCTTTTCAGCCTGGCTGGCTATAAAAGATGCTATTTCGGCCGTAGGAAACCATAAATCCGAACCCGACTTTTCGCTGCCCGCTACCGCCGAAGTGGTGTTATTCAGCATCGAAAAAATAAAGAAAAAGAGCCTGGGCTTCAGTGATTAGGACAATCCATGATTCCCGTTTCCGGCATAAACTCTAAACCCGCCACTTCCTTTCGCCTGCTCCCAAAACTAAAAGACTAACCTCTAAACTATGAATGACATATTCGAAAAAATCAACTCCCTCTCTCACAAATACAGAGACTACACCGCACAAAATCTGTCGAAGCTGGTACAGATTAAATCGACCAGCATGTACGAAAAAGATGTTCAGCTGGAGCTGAAACGCCAGATGTTAGAAGCCGGATTCGACGAAGTCCGCATCGATGGGCTTGGAAACGTGATTGGCCGTATCGGGAACGGGAAACGCATACTGGCCATCGACGGGCATATGGATACCGTAGATGTGGGCAATGCAGCCAACTGGACCTTTGACCCCTTCAGCGGCGAGATCAGGGACGGCTACGTTTTCGGCCGTGGCACCGTGGATCAGAAAGGGGGACCGGCAGCAGCCGTGACCAGCGGACGCATACTGAAAGAACTGGGTTTCGACCGCGACCTCACCGTGCTGGTAGTAGGCAGCGTAATGGAAGAAGACTGTGACGGGCTTTGCTGGAAATACCTTGTGGAAGAAGAAAATGTCAGACCCGATTTTGCCATCAGCACCGAGCCTACTAACCTGAACATCTACCGCGGTCACCGGGGCCGCATGGAAATCCTGGTGAAATTCAAAGGCCTTTCGTGCCATGGCAGCGCCCCCGAACGCGGGGTTAACGCTATCTATATGGCCGCCCGCGCCGCACTCGAAATTGAAAAACTGAACGAACGCCTGCCCTCGGATGATTTTCTTGGAAAGGGTTCCATAACCATTTCGGAAATTAAATCAGGAAGTCCCTCGCTATGCGCCGTGGCTGACTATGCACAGTTTCACCTCGACCGCCGCCTTACCTGGGGCGAAACCAAGGAATCAGCAGTGGCCGAAATACAGGAAATCATCAAGGATATGGACGCGACAGTAGAGGTACTGGTATACGAAGAAGTTGCCTACACCGGACTGAAATACGGTATGGAAAAATACTATCCTACCTGGAAAATCCCGGCAGAACATACAGCTGTAACCACCGGCGTTGAAGCGTACAAACAGCTTTTCGGGAAAGACCCGATTGTTGACAAATGGACATTTTCGACCAACGGGGTAACCATTAACGGGTATTATGGAATCCCGATCATTGGTTTTGGACCGGGAAATGAAGTATTTGCCCACGCTCCAAACGAAAAAGTACCCATAGATCACCTCGAAACAGCTTCGGCATTCTATGCGGCTTATGCTTTCCTGATCTAATAAGCTAAGGCAGCTGTTTCAAAATCCAGTTTCAAACGCTGCGGGCCTCGAAGTTATAACGCTGAGTTTAGCAAAGCAGGGAAAAGGGAGTCTGTCCCTGCTCTTCTATTTAAAACCTCTGCGGTCAAATATTTTCAGCTAACCTCAGGAGAAACTCCACACATTCTTTAATCAACCATACCAATCGATGAAATCATTCAACCAAATCCTGGAAGCTATACAACAGCTTAAATCCAACTTACACGCCAACGATTTCCTGCTCACCTGGGAAAAAACCGAAGACGAACTCAAACAAACCCTGCTGGTAGCCGAGGCCTTGAAATTTCTGCGTGATCAAAATATTTCCACGAAAGTTTTCGATTCCGGTCTGGCGGTTTCCAATTTCAGGGATAATTCCACCCGCACCCGTTTTTCATTTGCCTCGGCCTGCAACCTGCTGGGCCTGGAAGTACAGGACCTGGATGAGACCACCTCCCAGATCGCCCATGGGGAAACTGTTCGCGAAACAGCCAATATGATCAGCTTTTTAACCGACATCATCGGAATACGCGACGATATGTTCCTGGGTGAAGGTCATACTTATATGCAGGAAGTGGGAAATGCCCTGGACGACGGATTCCGGAACGGCGTTCTCCCGCAGCGCCCGGGTATTGTGAACCTGCAATGCGATATCGACCATCCCACGCAATCCATGGCCGACCTGATGCACCTGGCGGAGTATTACGGCGGATTGGAAAACCTGAAAGGCAAAAAGATAGCCATGACCTGGGCCTATTCACCCAGCTACGGCAAACCCTTGTCGGTGCCGCAAGGCATTATAGGACTGATGACCCGTTTCGGAATGGAAGTGGTCCTGGCTCATCCGGAGGGCTATTCGCTTATACCGGACGTGGTGGACCTGGCGGGAAGAAACGCTGGAAATTCGGGCGGGAAATTCAGGGTGGTGAACAGCATGGACGAGGCCTTCCATGATGCGGATATCGTTTATCCCAAAAGCTGGGCACCCTTCGAAGTGATGCAGAGACGGACCCAGCTTCTAAAAAACAACAATAAGGAAGGGCTGAAAGCCCTGGAACAGGAATGCCTGGCCAACAACGCCCGGTTCAAAGACTGGGAATGCACCGAGGAGAAAATGAAACTCACCAAAGAAGGGAAAGCCTTGTATATGCATTGCCTGCCGGCAGATATCTCGGGGATTTCGTGTGCGGAAGGCGAAGTGGCAGGAAGCGTTTTTGAGCGCTATCGTATTGAAACCTACAAGGAAGCCGGTTTTAAACCGTATATTATTGCAGCCATGATCTTTAACAATAAGTTCAGGGATGCCGCGGGAATATTGAAAAAGTTGAATGAAAGGGGCTTGAAGCGGATTCTGGGGTAAAAAAGATGTTCGGGTTTTAAGGGGGTATTTTTGGATTTGGGGTGGGTGCGGATTTGCAATCCGCACCCACTGAGCCAAGGATTTGCAATCCTTTCCGGGATATTGTAAAAAAACCATCAGTACACCAAAACAACATCTAATATTCCTTTTTCACCAGCATAATCTCTGGCAGAGCTGTAATTGTAATGGTGGGGTTCGTTCACCCAACCTGCTCTAACCGGATTATCATGAATATATGCTGTTTTTTGTTGAAGAAATTCCATCGAATTCACTTCCTTTGGATCATTCCCATCCTGCCAGAACTTATAGAATTCGATTTTCTTATTAAAGCGGCCGGCAAACTCAAAGCGATCGAGTAACCACCTTCGGCGACGTTCAGGAATGTCTTTAATTTTTTGAATAATTGCCTTGCTGGTAAACTTTTTAAAATCTCTCAAAATATCGGAAAGAGTATTTTGCCTGTTTTCATTCGCTGAGGCTATCAAATGCAGATGATTTGTCATTAGGCACCATGAATAGATCTCGAGTCCTTTTTCATTCTGGCAGTATTTTAATGAATCGATCATAATCTGCCGGTAATCTTCCCTGGTAAAAATATCAACCCAATCCACTACTGTCATGGTCAAAAAGTAAACAGAACCGGACTCAATTTTATTTTTTATGTTCATGACTGGATATGTTAGAATTACTGAAAACTTTTACATATTCCTAAATCCGGATTATCCACCAAAAGTGGTTGAGAACGTTTTGCTAAGTTACAAATTCTTCCTGACAGCTTTTCATGAGTTGCCTGGATTTTTAGCTTATATTCTGTATTCCAATATATCTCCGGGTTGACAGTCAAGTACCTGGCAAATAGATTCAAGGGTATCAAACCGAACACCTTTCGCTTTTCCTGTCTTTA
>CAIPFN010000192.1 GCA_903864265.1 uncultured Bacteroidales bacterium
AGTTTAAATGCTTCTTACCTTTGTAGTAATCATGATGATGCTTTTTAACGCTTGTATTTAGAAAATTACTTTTTTATTTGTACTTTTAACTTGTCAAAACAAATTCCTGCAGTAAATGTTAGACTGTTCAAAATACCACCAAATCATAATTCCAACCAATAATCAACCTCAATTCTAATTAATTTTAATGTTATGGAAAAATTTCTACATCTCAAACAGGCTGTTCCATGGGTAAAGGGTTTACTTTTATTTCTGGTTTTGTCTTTTTCGGGTACATCCGTATTCGCTCAGGGACGAACCATTACTGGAACTGTTACCGACCAGATTTCACAGGAAACCCTGCCTGGAGCTTCAATTGTCATTAAAGGAACGTCAAAAGGCGTTTCAACCGACCTCAACGGCAAGTTTTCCTTAAGCGTTTCTCCTTCCGATAACGTACTCCTGGTTTCCTTTATAGGATATGAGAGTACTGAAGTCAGCATTGGGAAACAGAATGTGATCAACATTCAGCTGTCGATGAAACAAACCACTTTACAGGAAGTAGTTGTTGTAGGGTATGGAACTCAGAAAAAACTGGAAGTAACCGGTTCGGTTTCCAATGTAAAGGGTGCCGAATTATCCAAACAGGCTTCCACAAACCCTATCAGCGCTCTGCAGGGCAAAGTGGCCGGGGTGCAGATCACCAACAACGGCTCACCCGGTTCTTCACCCGAAATTAAGATCCGCGGTGTAGGTACTGTTTACGGAAGCGGTAATCCACTGTATGTTGTGGATGGGGTATGGTATGATGACATCAGTTTCTTAAGCCCCAACGATATTGAGGCCATGAGCATTTTAAAAGATGCTTCCTCTGAGTCCATTTACGGCATCAGGGCTGCCAACGGGGTAGTGCTTATTTCAACAAAAAAAGGTAAAACCAATTCCTTACCGGTAGTCACCTATAATGGGTATGTTGGGAACCAGGTGGTCACCAACGCGAAGAAAATGGCTACCGGGCCTGAATTTGCGACCATGATCAACGAACTGGATGTCATCAACAAGGTTACTCCGCGTTACGCTGACCCGAATAGCTTCGGCAACACCGACTGGTACCATCAGATACTGGGAAATGCCATAACTACCAGCCACCAGGTTTCCATATCAGGCGGGGGCGAAAAGTCTACCTACAATCTCTCCATGGGATATCTGAAACAGGACGGCATCGTTAAAGGGAATTCCTATAACAGGTATACAGCCCGGTTCCAAAATGATTTCCAGGTATTTAAATTTCTGAAAATCGGATATACGCTCACCGGTTCCATGAATAACTCGGCCGATATTGACGGCGGCATTTTCCACCAGATGTATGCTGCAGCCCCAAATGTTCCGGTGTATTATGCCGATGGTACGTATGGCGATCCTAATGATTTCGGGATGGCCAGTTCCAATCTTTTCAACCCGCAGGTCACCATGGATTTCTTCCGGCAAACTTCGAAAAACTACCGTGCTACCGGCAATATCTATGCAGATGTAACCCTTGCCAGCCACCTCACTTTCCATACTTCAGCAGGTTCCGATTACGGGCAAAACGAAGTTGAAAACTACCAGCCGGTGTACACGGCAACTTTAGCTCAGCGCAATTCAACCAGTAAACTTACACGGTCACGGGGAGAAACCCGGAACTGGCTGGTTGAAAATACACTTACCTATGACAATCAGTTTCATAATCATGGGATAAAAATTATGGCCGGACAATCAGCCCAGCAATATAATTATTATAACCTCAGGGTATCGGCTGATGCAGTTCCCGACGGCACCTCCGGTGATCATTATTTTGTACTTGGCGACCCCAAATCGTGGTATCTGTTTGATGAGGGCGACAAAAGCACTGTATCATCCTATTTCGGCAGGATGAACTATTCATTTAAAAGCCGCTACTTACTCACAGCTTCTATAAGGACTGACGGTTCTTCAAAATTTATAGGCGACCAGAGATGGGGCGTTTTCCCATCGGTAGGCGCAGGCTGGGTGATCAGCGAAGAACAATTCATGAAAGGACAGAGCTTATTAAATACACTGAAACTGCGCGGCAGCTGGGGAAAAATAGGGAATATGTCGGTACCTGCCAATCTTTCGGTATTAACGGTGAACAGCAGTTTTACCTATATTGGCGGGAATAATTCAACCGCCGGTGGTTCCAGTATAACCACCATCGTTCCTCCAACAACCTATTGGGAACATGGAGTAGGAACCGATATAGGAATTGAAGGTTCCTTGCTCAAGGACCGCTTGTTCTTCGAAATAGATTATTATGACCGCAGAACTGTAGATGCCATCTTTGACATTCCTATCCTGGGATCGCTGGGAACCACTGGAAGCACAATTATAGGCAACCAGGCTACTTTCCAGAACAAAGGAATGGAATTTTTAATCAGCTGGAAGAACCAGCTTTCGACCGATTTTTCGTATTCGGTGAGCGCTAACATGAGTATGAACAACAATAAAGTACTCGATGTGTCCACCGGCGCCAACCCCATTTACCAGGGAGTCGGCATTACAGGCGGAGCAAACAATACCCGTACGGTGGTGGGTGAACCTATCGGCCAGTTCTTCGGTTTCCAGGTGCTGGGTATCTTCCAGAATCAGGCTGAAATCGATGGTTATAAAGGCAGTACAGGAAAAGCTATCCAGCCTACAGCTGCCCCTGGTGACTTTAAATACAGCGACCAAAACAAAGATGGAGCGATTGATGACAAGGACCGTATCGTATTGGGCAATCCGAATCCCAAATACACTTATGGCTTTAATACCACCTGGACCTACAAGGCTTTTGACCTGACCATGGATTTCCAGGGTGTTGCGGGAGTGTCCGTTTATAATGCCAACATTGGTTTACGCTATGGCACCGAAAACTTCAGCCAGGATTTTTACGATAACCGCTGGCATGGAGAAGGGACTTCCAACACTTATCCTTCGACCAATATAGGAGGGGGTCAAAACTACCGGTCCAACTCATTTTATGTCGAGAATGGCAGCTATTTCAGGGTTCGTAATGCACAATTAGGTTATACATTTCCTGCATCATTGACTAACCGATTAAAGATCAGCAAATTCCGGGTCTATGCCAATGCTCAGAATGCGTTGAACATCTTCAAATACAGGGGATTCAGTCCTGAAATCGGAGGTGGACCAACACGGGCAGGAGTTGACATTAACGTGTATCCGTTATATGCAACCTACAATGTGGGAGTAAATGTTACTTTTTAACCCTTAAATCGATGAATTATGAAAACTCAATATAAAAATCTGCTGCGGAAAGCAGCAACAGGCTTAGTCATCACGCTGACCATACTGACTGCGGGTTGCAAAAAATCTTTCCTGGATGTGCCTCCCCAGGGCAAACAGGAAGCAGTGCAATTCTTTGTTTCCGAATCGGATGCCACCAAAGCCGTAAACGCCATCTATGCCAATTTACGCAGCTGGCAAAATGTCGCTTTCGCTCCAATAGCCATTGAAAGCCTCGGATCGGATGAAACCGAAAAAGGAAGCGACCCATCGGATGCCACCTTTATGAATGATTACGATAATTTCACGGTTACCTCAACCCAGGGTCAGTTATCGGATTTCTGGAACGGTCAATTTCAGAATATTAACCTTTGCAACCAGGTACTCGACAATATTCCTGCCATCGACATGGACGCTACCTTAAAGGCCAGGTATTTAGGTGAAGCCAAATTTGTACGGGCCTATTCCTATTTTCGGCTGGTCAGAGCGTTTGGGGATGTCCCCCTTCGCCTCGCATTGCCAAAAGATGCAACAGAGTATAATGTCCCGCGTACAGCCAAAGCACAGGTATATGCAGCCATTGAACAGGATCTGACCGATGCGGCTGCTATCCTGCCTCCGACATATAGCGGGGCTGACCTGGGCCGTGCCACCAAAGGGGCCGCACTTGCCATGCATGCCAAAGTAGCCATGTACCAGGCGAAATGGAGCGATGTACTTAGCCTGACAAACCAGGTGATGGGTATGGGTTATTCCCTGTATAACAATTTTGGCCAGCTCTTCCGCGTTGATAAGGAAAACTGCAGCGAGTCCATTTTTGAAATTCAGTGCGCCTTGATATCCGGTAACCCGGGAGCTTCCAATTCACAATTTTCGCAGGTACAGGGAGTCAGAAGCGTAGTTGGCGGAGGATGGGGCTTTAATATTCCCACCCAGGCCCTGGTGGATGCTTTCGAAACCGGGGATCCCCGCATGGATGCGACCATTATTTTCAGGGGCGAAACAACGCCCAATGGAGATGCCATTCCTAACAGCGTTCCCAATCCCATGTACAACCAGAAATCATACGTGCCTTTCAGCCAGTATGTTACCGGCTTCAATGAAGGCTGTCAGGAAAATGTAAGGATTATGCGTTTTGCCGAAGTACTGCTGATGAATGCCGAAGCCAATAATGAGTTGGGAAATACAGCCGATGCCTTAACATCGCTCGAAAAAGTACGGGCCCGCGCACGGGGTCTCGACAACACGATTCTGCCCAAGGTTACTACTACCGACCAGACTCAGCTGCGCACCGCTATCTGGCATGAACGCAGGGTGGAACTGGCTATGGAGTTCGATCGCTATTTCGATGTTATCCGCCAGGGCCAGGCCGCAACCGTTTTCGGGCCTAAAGGCTGGACTGCCGGCAAAAACGAAGTCTGGCCCGTTCCGCAAAGCGAAATCGATTTGAGCGGAGGTATTTTAACACAAAACCCAGGCTACTAATTTCTAAAAAGACAGGTATATGAAAACAAAATATATAAAAATGATGCTGGCTCTTTCTGTTGCCGGGCTCTTGACTACATCATGCTATAAGGAGTTCGACCCGAACAGCTATGCACCGGCTTTCAAAATAAACGGATATAGCTCAGTAAACCAGATTCAGCCTACCAAACTGGCCGCGTACTGGGCTTTCGAAGGAAGCCTGAACGACAGCGTGTCGAATATCGCCGCTACCAATACAAAAGCTGCCTTCGCTCCCGGGTTTATAGGAGAAGGCGCGAGCCTGGCGGTAATCAATAAATCCTATATCATGGTGGATCCCACTCCTGCCATTACCACTGATCTGCAAAGCTTCACTCTGTCCTTCTGGGTGAATCCTACTTTCGTTGATAAAAACGGGGATGGTTCCATAGATGGAATATTAGGACTCGTCAACTTGTCGAATACCAAGAACTTCTGGGGAAACATCGACATGTTTGTTGAAAACGGAAGCACAACAGCCAGTGCCATCATTAAAATCCACGTTGCCAGTGATACACTCGAAACCTGGATTACCAAGACCGGCGTCACCAATTTATTCGGCGCCTGGACAAACCACACCCTTACCTATGATGCGGCAACCTCCAAGATTACGTATTATATCAATGGCTCGGTTGCAGTCGCAGCAGCAGCAGTTCCCTGGACCGGAGCTCTGAAGTTCAAAAACAGCGGCCCCTGGGTATTTGGTTGTGTTCAGTTTCAAACTACCCCAAGCCTTACATCGGGTTCGGGAGCCCAGGATTGGGCCAGTTACCTGACCGGATCCCTCGACGAAGTCAGGATCTATAATACCGCCCTGACCGCTACCGAAATCAATTCCATGGTAGTGCTCCAGGGAAAAAGCAAATAGCTTGTAGCAGAAAATTAATTTTTCTGACTTATGAACAAGGGTTAATGGTTTTTTATTTATAGAAGTACTTATACTTCAGCATTCTGAAACCATTAACCCTTGTTCTTTTTCTTTACAGGAAACAAAGGCTGAGTTCTCATAGCAATATTAAAACATTTCCCGCTTTAAAAAGAAGTTGTCCTGCCATAGGGTCAGACTTTGTTTGGTTTTGTTTGTTAATTCTTATCCCAAGTGGATTTAATAAGCTAAACCTTAAAGGTATTGAAACCGTTCGATACCAGGCTGGCATCCTCCTTTTAAATAAATCCAATTCCCTTCCCATGCGCAAAACCCTATTCTATCTTCTGCTTTTCCCGATCCTTTTCGGCTGCAGCAAGAAAAACAATACTCCGGACCCAATAAAGCCTCCGGTTGCATTCAGTTTCCGTTTGTTAACGGTGAACGGAATATCCGATGGATATGATTATAAAGATGTTAACCCATTACCAGTAATCAAAATCTCGTTTACCGCTGCTTTAAATACAACAACGGTTCCTTCGGCAGTCAGCCTTGTCGACAAAAACACTTCTTCGGTTGCCCTCATTATCACCTACGAAAACAGCGACAGTTCCCTGGTTATTAAGCCTTCCGCCCCGCTGGATTTTAGTTCAACATACACGCTCAACGTGTCAAATACTCTGAAATCAAAAGAAGGAGGCTCTCTGCTATCCACGGTTACCGTGAGTCTGACAACAGCCATGGATACGAGCAACAAATTCCCCTTGATCAGCGATGATTCATTATTAACCCTGATTCAGAAACAGACCTTCCGTTATTTCTGGGACTTTGGCCACCCGGTTTCAGGCCTGGCCCGTGAAAGAAATACCTCCGGCGACCTGGTAACCACCGGGGGAAGTGGCTTCGGAATTATGTCCTTACTGGTGGGCATCGAAAGAAATTTTATTACCCGTTCGCAGGGGCTCGACAGGCTAACCCTTATGGTTGATTTCCTGACCACCAAAGCGCACAGGTATCATGGTGCATTTCCACACTGGCTCAACGGGGCAACAGGATCAACCATCCCCTTCAGTACCAACGATAACGGTGCCGACCTGGTTGAAACATCTTTCCTGATGGAAGGCCTTCTTACTGCCAGGCAATATTTTGACAACGCCAGCATTTCGAAAGAAGTAGAACTTCATGCCAAAATTGACACCCTGTGGAACAACGTTGAATGGGACTGGTTCCGCCGCACTAATATGAACGCATTGTACTGGCACTGGTCACCCACCAATGGCTGGGCTATGAATATGAAGGTTCAGGGCTGGAATGAGGCTCTCATGGTGTATGTACTCGCTGCATCTGCACCTACCCATACCATTGATAAAATAGTATATGATAACGGCTGGGCATTGAACGGTGCGATTAAAAACAACCAGGTCTTTTACGGAATCCAGTTGCCGCTGGGCCCGAATACAGGCGGTCCGCTGTTTTTTGCTCATTACTCATTCATGGGGCTGAACCCCCATAACCTGGTCGACCAGTATGCAGATTACTGGCAACAGAATGTGAATCACACCCTGATCAATTATAAACATTGCATAGCCAACCCGAATAACCACACCGGATACAGCAAAAATTGCTGGGGACTTACAGCCAGTGATATAGCAAACGGGTACACCGCAAGCAGCCCAAGCAACGACGTAGGAGTAATAGCACCCACCGCTGCCATCTCGTCTCTGCCTTACACCCCGGTTGAATCCATGCAGGCAATCAGGTATTTCTACTATAAAATCGGGGATAAGATATGGCGTAATTATGGATTTTGCGATGCATTCTCCTTGCAGGATTCATGGTATGCCAGTTCTTTCCTTGCCATCGACCAGGGTCCACAGATCTGTATGATTGAAAATTATCGCACCGGGCTTCTGTGGAATTTGTTCATGTCGGCACCCGAAGTGCAAAGCGGGCTCACTAAATTAGGCTTCAGTTACAAGAAAAAATAATGAATTCCGGATCGGTAAAAATTCTGTTTCTGTTTCTGTTCCTGCAGTTGCTGCCAGGTGTGAAATTACATGCCCAGGACCTACAGAAATACCGGACCCCCTGGTTCGATCCGGAAGCAAGTGCTCATACCTACTGTAATCCCATGAATATTGATTACACCTTCGAGTATTTCAACGGGAACTCGAAAGAAACACCTTTCCGCTCCACAGCCGATCCTTTGATCGTGCAATATAAGAATGAATATTACCTGTTTTGTACCAACCAATCCGGCTATTACTGGTCGAAAGACCTGGGCGTATGGAACTATGTTTTTTCGTCCTTCCAGCGAAATCCTGACCAGGACGATTTATGTGCCCCGGCAGTGGTAGTTTTGGGAGACACCATGGTACTGATGGGTTCAACTTACGAGAGCCTCCCTATCTGGTTTACCACCCAGCCGAAAGCCGGGCGATGGCAGCATTTAACCGATGCTTCCCGTTTGCCTGCCTGGGATCCGGGTCTTTTCCTCGACGACGACAACCGTCTCTACCTGTATTATGGTTCGAGTGGCTATCTGCCTGTTAAAGGCGTGGAACTTGACAGGAAAACATTCCTGCCCCTTGGCGACCAGGGTCAATATGAGGAAGTATATTCGGCCAAAGATCTCGGCGGGAAACAAAAAGCTGTGGGTGGCATCAAAGAACTGGTAGGACTGAAGCCTGAACTTCATGGATGGGAGCGATTCGGAATGAATAATGACGATCCGGCCCCGGCCTGGGGAAATTTCATCGAAGGGTCGTGGATGAATAAACACAACGGGAAATACTACCTGCAATACGGAGCTCCCGGAACCGAATTCAAGGTGTATGCCGACGGAACCTGGGTTGCGGATCATCCCCTCGGGCCCTTTACCTATCAGAAGCACAATCCGGTCTCGTACAAACCCGGAGGCTTTATAAAAGGAGCCGGGCATGGAGGTACCTTTCACGATAATTACGGAAACTACTGGCATACCGCCACCTGCATGCTATCAGTAAAATATAAATTCGAGAGACGCATTGCACTATATCCCGCAGGCTTCGATCAACAGGATGTGATGTACTGCAATACTGCTTTTGGCGATTATCCGGCCACGCTGCCAGCGGGAGTATCCGACCATACCGAGGGTCGTTTTACAGGCTGGATGCTCCTTTCCTTTCATAAACAGGCGACAGCCTCGTCAGTAGATAGTATCTACAAACCCGCAAATGCTTTCGACGAAGATCTGGCCAGCTGGTGGAGCGCATCCTCCGCCAAACCCGGGGAGTGGCTGCAGGTGGACCTGGGAGGCGTTAAGCAGGTGAAAGCCCTGCAGGTAAATTATGCCGACCACAAAACCGGGCAGCATGGCAAAGCCATGGATTTGTATCACCAATATCAGATCTTTCATTCCCCTGACGGGAAAACATGGACCTTACTGGTTGATAAAAGCTATAACGACAAGGATACCCCCCACGATTATATCGAATTGACTCATTCAGTGGAAACCCGCTACCTGAAACTGGTTAATGTGCATATGGCAAGCGGGTATTTCGCCATCAGCGGGTTCCGGGTGTTTGGACAGGGTAAGGGTGAAAGGCCGGCTGTGGTAAAAGGCTTTGCTGTGAACAGGCAAAAAGAAGATCCACGCGATGCGATGATCAGCTGGCAGCCTTCCGGCGATGCATATGGATATAATATCTACTATGGGGTTGAACCCGGCAAATTATACAACTGCATTACCGTGAATTCGGCCAATGAATACGATTTCAGGGGGATGGACAAAGGAACAACCTATTATTTTAATATTGAAGCTCTTAACGAAAACGGAATTTCAGCAAGGAGTTCAACTCTCCGGGTTGAATAAACAAATATAATTCGACAATTATGAAAAACCTTCTATTTTTTGGCTTAGTGGTTCTGTTTACCCTACTGTCGTGCACCAACAACGCCCAGACAGGAATAAAAAGCACAAAACGTACCGTCATTTCCGATGATTCGCTGCTTACGCTGGTTCAGCGCCAGACCTTCCGTTATTTCTGGGAAGGAGCCGAACCGGTCTCAGGCATGGCCTGCGAACGCATCAACGTGAACGGAATATATCCCGAGAATGATCAGAACATTGTGACCACCGGAGGATCAGGATTTGGCTTTATGGCCATACTGGCGGGCATCGAAAGGGGCTTTATTACCCGGGAGGAAGGCCTGGCCCGGTTTGAAAAAAACATAAGTTTCCTTAATCGAGCCGACCGGTTTCATGGCGCCTGGCCTCACTGGCTGAATGGTGAAACCGGGAAGGTAAAACCCTTCGGCACCAGGGATAACGGGGCCGACCTGGTTGAAACTTCCTATATGCTTCAGGGCCTGCTTGCCGTTCGTCAATATTTCAGCGATGGGAATCCACGCGAAAAACAACTTTCGGAAGAAATCGACAAACTATGGAGAGACGTCGATTTTAACTGGTTTACACAAGGCAAGGATGTAATTTACTGGCATTGGTCGCCCGACTATGGCTGGCAGATGAATTTCCCTGTCGAAGGATACAACGAATGCCTTATTATGTATGTGCTGGCAGCCTCCTCCCCCACCCACCCGGTTCAGGCTGCAGCCTATCACAAAGGCTGGGCCCGCAACGGGGTCATTAAAGGCATTACAACCAAATACGGATATACGCTCACCTTAAAGCACAACGGCGCCCCCGAATATGGCGGCCCGCTCTTCTGGGCACATTATTCCTACCTTGGTCTTGATCCGCGAAACCTGAAAGATGAATATGCCAATTACTGGGAACACAATAAAAACCAAACCCTGATCAACCGGCAATGGTGTATTGAGAACCCAAAGAAATTCAAAGGCTACGGGCCCGATTGCTGGGGGTTGACGGCAAGTTATTCGGTGAACTTTTATGCCGGACATGCTCCGGGAACTGATAACGACCTGGGGGTAATATCGCCCACAGCCGCCATTTCTTCCTTCCCTTATACTCCCGAATATTCCATGCAGGCCATGAAACATTTTTATTACACCCTGGGCGATAAAATATGGGGAAAATACGGATTTTACGATGCATTCAGTGAACAGGCCGATTGGTACACCCAGCAATACCTGGCCATCGACCAGGGACCCGAAATTGTCATGATCGAAAATTACAGGAGCGGCTTACTCTGGAACTTGTTTATGAGCTGCCCGGAAGTGAAACAGGGATTAAAGAATCTGGATTTCAGCAGCCCGGCTATCAATAAATAGAAAAGCATAAATCAGGGGTGATAAATGAGTGATGGGTGGAAAACAGAATCTGAAATTGTCACATTATAGATTCCCTTTTCGCCCGTGCCCTTCCTGACCAAAATTGCTTTAACCACAATAAAGCATCAGATATGCCTTATTTATGCCTTATTCAGGATCTTATAATTTATACATATCATTCTGAAGATGGCCTGTTCAGCAAACTGATCAGCATGCCCTGTTTGTGAAGCCTTGTAGTCCAATCCAAGGGGTTCAAAGTGGCAGGAATAGCATCAAAAAAAATACGTTAACAGTAAATGCCATAATTTACATCCTAATCCAAACTGCATCGAACAACTGACGTAAAACCGATAAATTACATATCAACAGAATCATTAAACAATCAGAAAAAACCAATCCATATGAAACGCAGTATACTCTTTTTGTCATTGATCCTGATTCTGGGAAACGCCTGGCTATTTGCTCAAACCAAGCCTGCTTCCGCCGATCAGAAAATGAAAGTTTTCGTTGACGCCCTGATGAAAAAAATGACCCTTGACGAAAAACTGGGGCAATTGAACCTGCCCGGGGCCGGGGATATTTCGACCGGGCAATCGTCCAATTCCGATATTGGTAAAAAAATCAAGGAAGGCAAAGTAGGCGGATTATTTAACATCAAATCTGTCGAAAAAATCCGGGATGTTCAGAAAGTTGCCGTAGAGCAAAGCCGGCTGAAGATCCCGCTTCTTTTCGGGATGGACGTAATTCACGGCTACCAGACGGTATTCCCTATTCCGCTTGGGCTTTCCTGCAGCTGGGATATGACCGCCATCGAAAAATCAGCCCGTATTGCAGCTACCGAAGCCAGTGCCGATGGTATTTGCTGGACCTTTTCGCCCATGGTGGATATTGCCCGCGACCCGCGCTGGGGCCGCATTGCTGAAGGCTCGGGCGAAGATGCCTACCTGGGTTCGCAGATTGCCAGGGCCATGGTAAAAGGGTATCAGGGTGATGACCTGTCGAAAAACAACACCATAATGGCTTGTGTTAAGCACTTTGCCCTGTACGGCGCTGCCGAAGCCGGCCGCGATTACAATACCACCGATATGAGCCGGGTGCGCATGTACAACGAATACCTGCCTCCGTACAAAGCAGCCATTGATGCCGGAGCAGGAAGCGTAATGAGCTCGTTTAACGAAATCGACGGCATTCCCGCCAGCGCCAATAAATGGCTGATGACCGACCTCCTTCGCCGGCAATGGGCTTTTAATGGATTTGTTGTAACCGATTACACCGCCATAAACGAAATGATTGACCATGGCATGGGAAACCTGCAGCAGGTATCGTCGCTGGCACTGAATGCCGGCATTGACATGGATATGGTAGGCGAAGGATTTCTGACCACCCTGAAAAAATCAATGACCGAAGGCAAGGTAAGCATGATACAAATTGACCAGGCCTGCCGCAGGATACTGGAAGCCAAGTATAAATTAGGCTTATTTGGTGATCCATATCGCTATTGCGATATCAACCGTTCCAAAACCGAGATATTTACCCCGGCCAACCGGCAGGCAGCCCGCGAAATTGCCGCCCAGACCTTCGTTTTGTTGAAAAACGAAACCCAGCTGCTCCCTCTTCAAAAGAAAGGAACCATCGCCCTGATCGGCCCCCTGGCCGATAATAAGGAAAACATGCCCGGAACCTGGAGCGTGGCGGCCGATTTCACCCAATCCGTTTCCTTATGGCAGGGACTGAAAGATGCTGCCGGAAGTGATGCAAACATCGTATATGCCAGAGGAGCCAATATTGTTGACGATACACTGCTGGATGCCCGGATCAGCGTTTTTGGCAAACCCACTTACCGCGATAACCGTAGCCCTCAGCAGATGATTGACGAAGCAGTAGCCCTGGCATCCAAATCGGATGTGATTGTTGCCGCCCTGGGCGAATCGGCCGAAATGAGTGGAGAATGTTCGAGCCGATCCAATATTCAAATTCCGGCTAACCAGCAGGAATTGCTGAAAGCGCTCCTGGCAACCGGAAAACCTGTAGTCATAGTACTCTTTACCGGACGGCCGCTCGACCTTTCGTGGGAAAATGCTCATGTTCCGGCTATACTGAATGTATGGTTTGCCGGAAGCGAAGCCGGAAACGCCATTGCTGACGTACTGTTCGGCAAGGTGAATCCTTCAGGCAAACTTACGGCCACCTTTCCTCAGAATATAGGGCAGGTACCCATCTATTACAACCATAAGAACACGGGCAGGCCTTTAGCCGAAGGACAATGGTTCCAGAAATTCCGTTCCAATTACCTTGATGTATCCAACGATCCGCTCTTTCCTTTTGGTTTCGGGCTTAGTTATACCACTTTCAGTTACACCGACCTGAAACTGGGCAATCCAAAGTTAGCCGCCAACGGGAAAATGGATGTTTCGGTTACCCTCACCAATACCGGGAAAACTGAAGGCAGCGAAGTAGTGCAGTTATATATACGCGACCTGGTAGGCAGTATCACCCGCCCGGTCAAAGAGCTGAAAGGCTTCCAGAAAGTGAGCCTGAAAGCTGGTGAAAGCCGCACTCTGCATTTCACGATTACCGCGGCCGACCTGGCATTTTATAACAGCGACCTCCAACTCAGAGCCGAACCCGGCGATTTCAAAATATTTGTCGGAACCAACTCCTCCAGCGGCCTGGAAGCGTCATTCGAACTCTTAAAATAACTTATCTTTGCCCGACAAACCTTAAAAAAGAACCATGGAAAATAAAAAAGAATGATCAGGCATATACCCTCATCATTCTTTTTTGTTTCTCTGGCAATTCTATTCAAACCGGCTAATCGACACCTCACACCACACTCCCGATTCCAGTCAAAAAGCCC
>CAIPFN010000193.1 GCA_903864265.1 uncultured Bacteroidales bacterium
AACTTGATTTCAACCGCTGAACACTATAGAGTTCGGTAAACTTGCGGTTATCGTCGTTAGGCACAAACGACATAAATTCCTGTTCGGCCTGTTCGCCCAGGTTCCGGGTATCAACCAGGAACAAAACACGTTTGGCTTTGGCAAATTTTAGCAGGCGATAAACGGCGGTAATAGCCGTAAATGTTTTTCCTGAACCGGTGGCCATCTGAATCAATGCCCGTGGCCGGTTTTCCTTAAATGAAATTTCCAGTTTATTAATGGCATTTACCTGGCATTCGCGTAATCCCTGGATTTGCAGGGCAGGTAAATCGTGTAACCGTTTCCGGAGTGATTTATCCTTTTTACGCCAATCGCGCAATGTTTCGGGCCGGTGAAAGCTAAACACTTCCCGTATCCTGGGTTTGGGATCGGTAAAATCAGTGAGTTTTGTGATTTCACCTGTACTGATATATGCAAAAGGCAGGGGCTCGTTTTTGAGGTGTTTTAACTTCGCGCTGGCATAGCCTTCAGCCTGGTCTTCGTGAACGTTCAACTTATGGCCTTCTTCCTTGCGCTTGGCTTCTATTACACCGCAGGGTTTGCCATCCACAAACAGAACATAATCGGCAGGTCCGGCATCGGTAAGGTATTCCTTAACAGCTACGCCAATTCCCGCATTTAAATTTATCTGTTTGATCCCCTGTATTACCCAGCCACAAACTGTAAGTTGCTTGTCGATATGGTCGCGGGCGATTTGTTCAGGGTTTTGGTTGGGCATAGCTAAATTCTGATCAATATAGAAGATGATAAGGAAAGGTAAAATTAACCTTATTTTCTGATGCAGCAAAAGTTGTTCTTATAAAAGAAAAGAGAATAGCTTCCCGTGAAGTCCTCATTAAACTGTGTAGGTAGAGGATGAAGTATCGCCACCGTGACCCGTCCAGTTGGTATGAAAAAACTCGCCGCGTGGCTTGTCGGTTCTTTCGTAGGTATGTGCGCCGAAATAGTCGCGTTGTGCCTGTAACAGATTGGCCCCAAGGCGCTCGGATCGGTAACCGTCGAAGTAGGTAATGGCCGTTGCCAGGGCCGGAATGGAAACCCCGTGCTGAATGGCTGTGGCCACCACCCTTCGCCAGCCGGGCTGCGCATCCAGGATTTTATCCCTGAAGAAAGGATCCAGAATCAGGTTGGGCAATCCGGGATTTAAGCCGAATGCGGCGTTTATTTTGTCAAGGAACCCTGATCGTATAATACAACCGCCTCTCCACAGTAGCGCAATCCCACCGTAGTTGAGGTTCCAACCGTTTTCGCGGGCGGCTGCTTTCATGAGCAGATAGCCCTGAGCATACGAAACCAGTTTGGATGCAAACAGCGCCTGCCCTATATCGTGAATGAACTGTTGCCTGTCGCCCTCAAATTTAAGGAAAGGTGATTTCAGCAATTTGGAAGCTTCCACTCTCTCCTCTTTCTGAGATGAGAGAATGCGGGCAAACACGGCTTCCCCGATGAGGGTAAGAGGAACGCCCAGTTCGAGCGCCGATATGCCGGTCCATTTCCCGGTTCCTTTTTGCCCGGCTGTGTCCAGAATTTTATCTACGAGGGCTCCGCCATCCTCATCCTTGTAGCCAAGAATTCCGGCGGTGATTTCAATGAGGTAGCTTTCGAGGTCTCCATGATTCCAGGCTATAAATACGTCCTGCATTTCGGAAGAACTCATCCCCAGTACCTCCTTCATGATCTGGTAGGCTTCGCAGATAAGCTGCATATCCCCATATTCGATGCCGTTATGAACCATTTTTACAAAATGGCCGGCTCCGTTTTCACCCACCCAGTCGCAGCATGGGGTGCCGTTATCCACTTTGGCCGCAATAGCCTGAAAAACGGGTTTTACGTAGGGCCATGCCGCTACCGAGCCTCCCGGCATGATCGATGGACCCAGCAAGGCCCCTTCTTCACCGCCGGAAACGCCGGCTCCTATATACAGCAGCCCTTTGCTCTCGACATATTTTGTACGGCGATCGGTATCGGTGAATAGCGTGTTGCCGCCATCGATGATGATATCGCCTGTTTCGAGATGCGGGATGAGTAATTCAATAAAATCGTCAACGGCCTGGCCGGCTTTAACCATCAGCATGATTTTGCGGGGGCGGTGGAGGCTGCTAACCAACGCTTCCACCGAAAAGGTTCCTATTATATTCTTCCCTTTTCCCCGTCCATTAACAAAGTTAGCGACCTTGTCGGTGGAACGGTTAAAAACAGCCACGGTAAATCCCTTGCTCTCCATATTCAGGACCAGGTTTTCGCCCATTACCGCCAGTCCGACCAATCCAATATCTGCCAGATTATCCATTTTGTTCTGCTTTAAAATTGATGAGTGTTGAATATTTCTTTCATTGAATCAGTTCGTTCTGATTTTAAATCCGAGTTTTAACAGCATATCAGCCGCCCCGGGTTTCCCGTTTAAAAGTTCGATGGTAAATGCAGGGAATTCGCGACGGGAAGGGTATTGTCCCCGCTGCTGTTCAAAGGTTTGAGGCGAACGCAGAAGGCGGAAATGATCCTCCATGATGGAATAGGTATGCATAACAGCCTGTTGCACCACCTGAAGAGCCGATTTGCCCGATCCGGCAATTACAATTTCAGGCATGGATGGTTCCGGAAGTACCGGAGGGTAAAAATCATGCAGGGGCAAACCGAAAAAACCGGCAAGTGCCCTGACGACCTGGGCAGTTCCGTTTGCCTTACCATCAGTGGAATAGCCGGCTATATGCGGTGTGGATATCAGAACCTGGCTCATTAATACAGTATCGATGTTGGGTTCATTTTCCCATACGTCGACTATAGCGCCGCTTAATTTACCTGACGAAAGGGCCCGCTTCAGCGCGCCGGTTTCAACCACCTCACCTCGTGAGGAGTTAATCAGCCACGCTCTGTCCCGGATTTTTCCGAAAAGGTCCTTGTTGAAAAGATGGAATGTGCTGTCTTCATCTCTGTTGAGCGGCACATGCAAGGTGATTATATCGCAGGTTTCAAGTATCTCATCAAGAGCAACAAAACCGGCGCGGCCTTCCCTGCGGGCTCGCGGGGGGTCATTCAGTTTCACGTTCAGGCCCAGTATGCGGGCTGCTGCCTGAACCCGGGAGCCTACATTTCCGACACCTATAATTCCCAGGGTCATTTTACTGAAATCAACAGCTGAAGTATCAAAAATTGTCAATAATGAGGCTATAAAGTATTGCTGTACGGACGAAGCATTGCAGCCCGGGGCATTGACCCAGGTGATATTTCTGTCGCGGCAATACTGCACGTCAATATGGTCGAATCCAATAGTGGCAGTGGCAATGAATTTTATCGCCGTTCCTTCCAGCAATGCTTTATCGCAGAGGGTACGCGTCCGAATCAGGAGGGCATCAGCGTCCATGGCCGACTCATGGTTAATCAGGTTACCCGGCAGGTAGATAACTTCAGCAAAGGGTTCAAGTACCCCGCGGAGGAAAGGAATTTTTTCGTCGGCAATGATTTTAAGTCTTTTCAATCAAATTTCGATTACCCGGTAAAACTTTATAATGGGTGTATGCTCTTTAAGCTGCAACCTCTTTCACAAGGATTCAATGGTGTATAGTTTCCTTTAGGAAAACATCTTACAGTGTCAGACACCCCTGCGGGTGTACAGACACTGAAGCAAAAACTACTTTCGGTCCATAATCCCTATTCAAAATCCCATACATGAAAGCAAATCACCCATGACGGACAAAAAATGAAAGCATTCAGCTTTTGAGGCTGGCCATTTAAGTTTGTCGTTGATGAAACAAAGCAAAAACGGTAACCATGGGTAAAAGTACGAAATATTAGGGGGGCAGCCTCTGAAAATCTACAGATACAGTTCACTGGCAGGGCGAATTGCTGATCAGGCTGGTCGCATAAGGGCGGAAAGCCTGAATTTACAGCAATTTGTTTGTTCGCATGGTGGCCAGGCGCCTCAACCGGTAAAAGCCGCATCCGGACGATTGCTGCCGATTACCCGGGTACAGGAGATGGCGGGGACAGGGTATCCCTCTATCTGAAAACACAGAGATTGCGATCATGAACAAGAGAAGGTTATTTTCCGCCCTTGTCTTTATCCTCTTTGTCTTTCTTTTCCTGTGCCTGTATTCTTTCCTTTTCCATTTCAGCTGAGCGCAGCATATCATCTATATTCTGTGCACGAATCGTTGCAGCTAATTTTTTGGTTTTTCTCGCCGTAAAAGGCTCTGTAAGCACCTCCTTAATTTTACTGGCACTTCTTGCTACCTTCATACGCCCGGCTTGTGCTGCCTTTGCGCTGGCATCACTTTGTTCGTCGTGCCTTACTTTGATCATATCGCCTGCCTGTTGTTGCATTTCCTCAGCTTCGGCACCGCTCAGCCCGGCGGAGTTTATGGCCTCCTTACTCATTTTTGAGCTCATGCTGAGTGCATTTGATTCAGCTATCTCTTTCTTTTTTTTTCTGATTTTGGGGGCTGCTACAACTCTTGCTGCTCCGGTAAGTCCAAGCCCGGCCAGGCCGGCAGCAACTTTGCCTCCGCCGGTACCAGCCTGGGTATTTCTCTTGAAAGCGGGCGATGCCAGCACTTCCTCCGTACCTGCAACCATATTGCTGAGTGCTTGCCCATGTTTTTTTGATTTCGTTGAATGGCCCTTCGTTTTACGCATCTCACTGGCATCCTCAGCAGCTGCACTTTGCTTAAGGCCTCTGAAACGCAATTCTTTGAGCCCTTGTGTATTTATTTTTCTGTCTTCCCTCGCTTCCTGAATCGCCATTTCCCTTCTCTGCTCTGTTACTTTAGGCCTGAGGCGCACAGGGATAGGGGGATGGGGGACACGATTTGTCAGGTCAATGGGCTCAGGCCTTTCCGGCAGGAGGTTATTGTCCATCGGCATGGCATTATTTCGTGCGGGGGGTAAATGAGCTTCTTCGCCCGAATGTTCCTGTTCGCCGCCCGACTCATCGCCCGACTCATCATCGATCCATACTCTTTCCCCGTCAATAATTATCCATTTTGCCTGTATGGTAGTTGAAGGTTCCGGGGAGCCGGCGGTGTTTTTTTTACTATCAGCCAAAGACCCCTTCCCTGGATCGTCATTCAGTATTTTCCCTTTTGCAGCTGCCGTCCCCATTACATCCGCTTCTTTCTCGAGGCCGGCATCATCATTCACCTGCACATTTCCTTTCATCTGCAGGCTTGGTTTTACCCTTCCCTGTTTCTGCTGCACTACATGCCAGGCTTCGTGCGGCAGGTGTTTTTCCTGGCCGGAGGCCAGATGTATATCCGATCCCTGGGCGTAGGCATGAGCGCCTAAGGCCATAGGCTTGGAGGAGTTGCGGTGGACTTTTACGTCGGAGAGATCCAGACCCGAAAGGTGCTCCATGCCGGATTTTAAATCGCCTGGCATACCTGTATTATTGAGAGGTTTAGCTTGTACAGGCTTTTCGCCTGACTTCAGCTGAAGATTTTCGCTGCTGTTGTTTGCCATGTTGTTCATCTCCGAAAAATGAACATCCTTCGTCGGCAGGGAAGGAGCATGCCTGCTATCTCTTGCCGGGTCGGACGCTGGTTTGCTGCCGGCACTGACCCGCCTGGCAGGCGCAATGGTATTTTTGATGAGGTTAGCGTTTGTCTTCATGGGTTAGCAGATTAGTCTTTATTGCTTTTTAGTTAGTATCAAGCCAGTGTTGGCATTATTCGGGCGAGATTTGATTTACAAACTTCCGCGATGCCGCAAAGGGAATCAAATCAGATGTAAAACAGATTCAGGAAGTTTCATTTCGACAGCCATTCAGGAACACGGGGTTGTCTCAACTTATTCGGATTACCTTCACCAGCCAGGCTTATATTCAGGTTTGCCAGTGGCTGTGCAGTTATGGCAATTTAATTTAAAGAGTCATTGCAGTAGTATGGCGTTGAGGCGCAATTATTTTAAGGTCTCAGTTTTACCCTTGCCGATCAATTCAAATGTATCTTTCAAGTTCTTAATGTCATTATTCTTAGTCGATTTGAGAGGCAGTTTCTTTATTTTTTCAGTGCTTTTGGCATTGGCAGGTTTTTCCAGGTAATGATCAAAGGCTCCTGCATTCTGGTTATAGGGTGTAAGGGGATTTGCCATTACAGCCCATGCATTCCCGATATTTATGCCGGGATAGTCGGCAGCATGTTTATGAATTACAGGAGTGTAGGTGTTGATGCTTGTTGGGGTTACCTTGAAGAGGATATTAGTGGGATCCGTGTTATGCGTGGGCATGCCTTTAAGTACGTTAGGCACGGCATTGTTGTACCAGAAATCGTACGAACCAGCCGATGCAGGGTTAGCGTTGGTTACCGCTGTATTAGCCGGAGCTCCCGCCACCCCGAGATTCCCTCTCACGGCAGCTTCGGCCTGGGCGGCACCTGCATACAGGGCATGGTTGATACCTAAGAGAGGCGTAACCCAAACTATTTCTTCAGCGGGTGGGAGAGCCATGGCCTGGCCCCCGTTATCCGAAAAGAATGCCAGTCGTTGAATGGGTGCCTGTAAACCACCGCTCCTGGTAGATTTCAGGTTTTTACCTTTGCTTCCGGGCCGGGCCTTCATTTGTAAGGCCTTGCCTCCCATGGCATCCGCCTCTTTTTCGAGGCTTTTATCATCATTCACATTCACATTTCCTTTTAGTTGTATGGTAGGCCTCACCCTGCCCTGCTTTTGCTGTACCAGGTGCCAGGCTTCATGTGGCAGGTGCTTTTCCTGCCCTGCTCCCAGGTGGATATCGGTGCCCTGGGCATAGGCATGAGCCTGGATGGTGGAAGGCTTATCCGAATTGTAATGCACTTTCACATCGTCCATCGAAATTCCCGACAGGTGTTCGATGCCGGATTTCAGAGTGTCGGGCAGGCCGGTATTGTTCCTGGCTTTAGCCTGCGCAGGAGGCAGTCCGGTGGCCGGGCCGGATGTTCCGGGTAAAGAGTTAGAGGCTGAATTATTGGCCAATGTGTCGAGTTCGGTAAGATGTGCATCTTTCCCATATTCGGATGCTGCCTGCGCATTTCCACTCCCTATGCCCGGAACGGTTTTCCGGCCGGCACTTTCACGCCTGCCGGGAACAACTGTATTTTTGCCTGAATTAGTTTGTGCTTTCATAGCTGTTTCAATTTCAATGTGATAGATTCAATTTCTATGGCCAATTGATGGTTATTTAGATGGGCACATTCCTTTGAATGCCTTTTTTAAACTGGAGATGTCTGCGTTCAACTGTCTGACCTTACCTTTTTGCGGCCGATGGAAGGCCATTTTTCAGTTCAGTAAGGGTATGGTTGTGCGCTACTGCCCTGGGTTTCCAAGCATGGGATAAATTTCCGCCTGAAGTCTTCAGTTGAAGCTATAAGCTGATGCGTATACCTGATTCACTTCTTCTTAGATCCCCCTTTGGCTGTACTCAGGAATCGTAACAGACCGTCCGGTTTACTGATCATCAAATGCCGCATTCGACAAGCGGCGTTCGAGAATGGCCTTACGTAAATGCTCTTTCATTTTTTCATGGTCCGGCGGCGCCCCTTGATACTGAGAACCAACGGCTTGCATAATGCTTTTCAGTTTAGGGTCGTCGCGATCGAGCAGGTCGGACATGTTCCCGGTAGTTACCTGCGAGGCTGGAATGCTGTCTTTTGTGATGACGGCGCCTCCCCTGAATTTATCATCCCTGTACATTTCCTGCGAAGGGGTGGTGGATTCCTCGTGAGCGTTATGGATTATAGTGCGGTTGGCAGGCAAAAATGCCCTGGCGACATTTTTCGTCATTCCCATGGATTCATTTGCTTTCATAAAATGTTTAGGCCCCAGGAATACGCCTTTTTTCTCATCGCCATCATACTCGCGGCTTATACGTGACATTCCAATGACATTGTGAGGCAGGGTTTTCTCGCGGTCATTATAGTTCAGCAAGCCGTGCTGTTCGATGGATGGCAGGTTTTCAGCATCTGTATGCTGGTAATACCTTGATTTCCCGTATGCTTCAACAAACTTATCCAGAGGCGGGGCCTCCGGAACCACAGGTTGAGGATTCAGCTGGGCAGCAGCTCTTTTAGCTCTTTTGTGTTTTACATAGGCTTTGCGTAACCCGAGAGTAAGTACATTTTTAAGCCTTTTTACATGTTTATTCCTTTGTATGACCTTAAGCTGTTTTACCGGTCTGTTAACGGGAGTTGTGTTTCCACTGCTGAAGGACTGAACGCCCGTTGTTAGCAAAGCCTTTTTGCCCATCACATCCGCTTCGTTCTCCAAACCTTTATTATCGTTTATTTGAACATCGGCTTTCATTTGCATGGCGGGTTTTGCCCTTTCCTGTTTTTGCTGAACCATATGCCAGGCTTCATGCGGCACGTGCTTTTCCTGTCCTGGCAGCGTTTCAATACCTGACGACAGGTTTCCGGGCAGCCCTCTTATAACGGACTTTTCGTCCGGAAATTCATTTCTGCCTGGCCCGGCTTTCGCCTGAATTGTTTTAAACCGGCCCTGTATGGGTTCTTCCTCTTCCGGCCCTGATATTTTCTGTACCACTGGTCCGGCTATGCCATTGGCTATGGTATGCAGGGCGGAAAGACGGCTATCGATATGCTTTGCTGACGGAAGGCTGTTGCCATTCCGCCCGGTATGGCCTGGTTGAGCCATGGGTGAATTGCGTTTCGCTGGGGTTGCATTTGTTTTCATAGAGAGTCCTTTTGTGATATTAAAAGTTTCCAACTCCAATTCGTTTATTCTGTCAGCCGGGTCATTCTTTGCCTTCTTTCCGTCGTTCCCGGCTTATTCCGGTTTTAAAATCCCCGGCAGTTATCTTACCGCTTTCCCTGTCAGATGCTTTCAGCAAGGCATACCTCATCACATTGATCATCGCTCCTCCTGTTATAACATGATCCTGGGCCAGTTTGTCCAGGTGGATTCCCGTATCCAGGATGGTTTCGTCATGAATGATGTTTTTCCATAAGCGGTAACGGGTTTGTTCGTCGGGAACGGGGAAATAAACCACCGACTGCAGCCGCCGTATAAAAGCCTGGTCGAGGTTCCCTTTCAGGTTTGAGGAGAGGATAACAACGCCCGGGAAATCTTCAATCCGCTGCAGCAAATAAGAGACTTCCTGGTTGGCATAGCGGTCGTTGGAGCTTCGTGTGGAAGTACGCTGCCCGAAAAGGGCATCGGCTTCATCAAAAAACAGAATCCAGCTTTTATTCTCGGCCTGGTCGAATATATTTGCCAGGTTTTTTTCGGTTTCGCCTATGTATTTTGAAACCAGTTTCGACAAATCGATGCGGTACACATCGAGCCCGGCGGCTTTCCCGAGCAAAGTGGTGGCCAGGGTTTTACCGGTCCCCGGTGGACCGTAAAACAAGGCGCGGTATCCGTTTTTCAGGTGTTTCGCGTATCCCAGGTCGTTCATGATGTGATCGCCATATTTTATCCACGACAGTATTTCCTGCAATTCGTCCTTCACATACATGGGGAGCATCAGATCGTCCCAGTTGAGAGCCGTATCCGAAAGGCTGGCAGGGAAATGCACCGAAAATGCCGGGCGGTACGATTTTCCGTTGGTCAGATAACTGAGGTATTCCTTCGAAATGGTAAGGGGAGCACTCCATAAAGGCTCGCGCTTGTTGGTTTCGTCGTATTCCAGTTTCAGGATGTTATGCCGGTTAAAAAAGTGCTCATCTTCAAAAAATTCAGAAAGGATAAAACGCCTGGTCAGGTTTTCGCCGGCTATAATAAAAGCCGCGGTTTCGGCTGTGGGGATAAAGCCCCGGTGAATGCTGCCGGTGAATCCCCCGAATTGCGTGAAACGCTGACCTATCTCCTTTTTTTCAATAAAAAATACATCCAGTATTTCAGGTTTAACATGAGGTGCAAGGGCCAGCATCAGTATGAGCCGCTCAGCCATCCCCAGTTGGTAATGACTTATCAGGGAACCGAGTGCGGATTCCGTTTCATTATGCCCGGGAGCAGGCACCTCGGCGATGTCGGCAAATTCACTTTCATGGCCGAAATAGAGCTTAAACCGGGTGTCAATCACCACGGTAAGCCAGTTCAGCTCTTTTTCAAGTGCGGCGGCATTGCTATGCAGGCGGTCTATCTCCATAAAGTACTTAAGGGTTTTTGCATCCAGGGATATTTGATCAGGCTATAGGTCCAGGGGATTTTGTCAAGCAACATGTCGAAAGGGCGCTTTTCAATGTCCAGCTCCCAGCTGTCGTTGCGTTTCCGCAAGGCTCCGTTCCGTGCAATAAAGGTTTGCTGCAAACCTTCCACCCTGGTGCCTCCCAGTATCTTCCACTGGCTGATTATGTTTTCCAGCAGGCTGTTGGTTAGATCTTTTTCCTGGCTGTTTAGCAGGATTTCGTTTGCCAGCGGATAGTCAGGTGCAATTCCGCATAAGATTTTAGGCAGCGTCATCCTATACTCTTCATTGTTTTCGCCGCTGCCGGCACAGAATTGCAATAAATAAACTGCCCGCACCTGTTTTTCCTCATCAACAAAAACCCTGTTCTGAACCAGGCCGGCCCGTTCAAAAAGAAGCGGGATAAAGGGATTTAACAGTACAAGTCCGGCATTGGCAATATATATAGTTCCGGTTTCATCCTTATCAAAATCATCGAATGGCTTTGAAGGATGTTGAGGCCTGACTGATTCATCCAATTTCATCATTGCCATTTCATCTTTTGCTTTGCCGTTGCCCGCATCGTCCGACCCAAGATCAAGAATAAGGGTGCTGCTCAAGCTCCTCTGTATTTTCTTTGCTGTGTCGAACAGCATTTTTTTTAATTCGGCTTTGGGTTTCCGGCTTATCGCGCTCAGTTCCATCAACAAAAAGGCGGTTAATTCCTTCTGGCTGAAACTCCCGGAGGCTGACCAGAAATACAGCATCCGCGACCTTATCTGCTCCATACTTATCCCCGGCAATTCCTGCTTTAGTTCGTTCAACAGCATTTCAAGGTCATGGAGATAAGCGGATAAAAATGGTTTTTCGTTTACCGAGATGGTGGATAAAATTTCCATTACCCTTTGAGCTGAAAATGGCCCGGAAACCCCCTGCGTTTCTGTATGACGGCTATAAAACGCGCTTAAAAATTGCCTGATCCCGGGGAGGTCGGCAGGCAGAAGGGTTTCCGGTTTTTTGCCGTGACGGCTGCCTGGCTCCTGAAGCGAAGCAGTTGCTGAAACTTTTTTCACAGGAGCATCTTCAAATTGTCCCTTTCCCACTGAATCTCCCGGGATTGGCCGTTGGCTGTTAGCATCCTCACCTGCCCGGGAAGCATGCGCTGCCATGCTTTCTGCATCCGGGTCATCCCTGTTTTTTTTTGCCTCATTGTGTTTGGATGCTAAAGGCGTTTTGGCGGAGGTCTGTACCATCCCTGATGCTTTAGCCAGGAAGGATTTTATGGTTTCGGACAGTAAACCGGGATTTTTATCGGCTTCCGGCAGGATGGATTTTGCAAGTTCATCTGCTTTAAGCGACATTTTTGAGGCTGTTCTGCCAAGAATAAAAGCCAGAAACCTATCTTCAAGAACCTCGGACTGAGAGCTTGTAACAAGAAAAACAAATGCGGACTGATAGAGTTCAATTGCGGCATCTTCCATCTTTATTAATGGGGATGACTGGTATAAATGTAAAAGTATTTTGAGGTATTCCGTTACATGGTTTCCCGGGGAAGAAGTCAGTAATGAAACTAACAGCCTGACAGTTGAGAGGTCGAGTTCTAGCAGGAATTGAACCGCCCCTGCTTCGGTGGCAAGCTTTTTACGCATCCAGGCAAGCAGGGATTTTGGTTTCTTTTTAAGCAGGTAAATGATTATTTCACTTTTATCCAGGTGGTTGAAAGAAGACAATCCATGATAACTTATACTCCCTTTCGGCTGGCAAGCCGAAAGGACACTTTCGAGATATTCAAAATAGAAGGCGATTTTAGCAGAGGATAAATCAGGATTCCCCCTTTTTTTAGCCGAAAAATCCTTCCCTATTTCAACAAAAAGTTTGAACAGGTAGGGAGAGTCGAACGAATTCCGGTCTGCTTCAATCAGCCTGAGTATTTGTGCTATGAAATAGGATGCTTCGAGGTTATAATGTTTCGACAATTTTTCGAGCGTAGCCAGTATGAAAACCTTGTGGCTGAAAACGGATCCTCTGTCGTTCAGCAGTATATCGAGCATCACAATCCATAAGTCAGTCTTGAATTGTTCGCTCCCGCTGCCTGCCCAGTTTAGTTCGGCTTGCTGCCCGCTGATGCCGGCGTTGAAATTCATTATAAATGTGGACTCGGCTGGGCTGATCACGTTGATAAGCGGGCCTAAATCCTTTTTGGGAAACAAGCCAACCATTCGCCTGAGTACGCCTGCATTGCCTTTTTTGAAGAGAAATTGCCTGAGGCCCAGGGGTGAATCCGACATCCACTCGTTGAATAACCCCCTGTAATAGAACGACTGCGACAAAGTGCCTGTATTGCCGGCATTGCCATCCGACAGATAACTGATAATCTGTCTGTACCGCAGTTCCTTTTCAACGGGATTGGATTTCCCGCCCCGATCGGACTGGTAGATATCCTGTAAAAGCCTGCCAAGCCTGAAATGAACTGCCGGGGATTTCAGCCTGTGAATGCTTTTGTAAATTTCTTCAATGAGCTTACCATAGGCTATATTGAAGTGGTTTGCCATGCGGGTTAAAAGAGAGCGGGTAAATTCGCGGGTACTGAAATAGGAGCCGCGATCATTAAGCAGGTAGGATAAAATAAAACTCCAGATGGCATCCCTGAATCCCCTGTTGTCCGATTTAACAATCTGGTCGCGTTGCTGTGCCTTCCTGATTTCCGCGGCCGACTGAATGATAAAAGTGCTTTCGGAGGGTTGCAACACCCGGATTAAACGTTCTATTTGATTGTCCGAAAAACGCATTACCAGTCTCCGGATTAAATGGCCATCTGTATTTTCTTCTCTTAATCTCTTATTGATTCCGGCAGGGTCAGCCGCAAGTATTTTATCAAACAGCGAGCTGATATTTATTTCCGATGCATCGGCATGCCAGGGCAGGGCGCCGTTTTTCAGATAAAACAGCAATATGGCCGGGTCGTCAGCATAAAGCAGGTTAGTCGATTCGCCTTCCGATCCGTGCCCGTTTTTTATCTGGTTTAGTTTCCGGAGAAGTTCTTTTTCAAACTCATCTTTAAACCGGCTGACCCATTGTTCGCGAAGTTCTGTTTCGTAAGTAAGGCCGAGATTAACAGTCAGGCTGTTAATCCGGATGAGTTTGCCGGTTTCGCTGTGTTTATCCAGGATACGCTCCATTTCGGGGCTAATGTCCTGGTATAAAAGATGCAATGCCTTTTCATAAAACCGGTCCACGCCGGTTTCATCATAATAATCCACTTTCAAGATCTGCTTTTGAAGTTTATGCATCTTACTTCGTTAATACATTTCAACAGCTGCCGGATCATCTGCTGGTTCACTGTATTTCAGGTGTTTGATAAACAGCGACAGGCTTTCGGCACTGGCGTTCAACTGAGCAGTATTTTCCCCGGAAACCTGCCTTAAGTCATCCAACCATTGGCTGTAACAGGTTTCAAACCGGTTTAACGTTTCCACATCCAGGTAATGGAAGTCTATTCCTATATGTGCAGGGGCATCTTCACGGATCATGGCTTCCAGGATTTTCCGGAACTCGGGGTCAGAGAAGCGCGATGGCCATGAGGGAATTATAATCGACAGACGGAAGGAGAAAAATGTGGCTTTCCCGATTCCACGGCTGATTTTTTTTGCCGAATAAAGTTGTATGACCGAAGGGTCGTGCAAATCAAATTCGGTAAGCGAATCGAACAATGTTTTTAAATCGCTCACCCGTATGTCCTTATCCAGGGTCTGGCCGGGGTCCAGGTTCATGTACGTTCCTATAATAGCCCCGTTATAAAGCAGGCTGGTATGGATTTCACCGCTTTTTAGCTTTTCATGCCTGAAAGTGGCCTCGCGGGCATCGAGTACCAGGTTGATAAAGGCCTCCTGCACTTCCACATAGCTGTATTGTTTTGCTGAAACAAGACCAGTACGGTTCAGCCTGTCTTTAAGGATGATGCCATAAAGGTCGTGCTTGCTTCTGGGCCTCAATTCAATATGGTCAACCAGGTAAAACCCTTCCATATTGATATTCAGATATGCCAGGTAATTGGTCATGGATTGTATATAGGCCCGGGCTTCGTTCCTGTTATCAAAGCTATTAAGTATGGCCCACACGTTCCTTGGAACCGGGTTGTAATTACCGGAGTCCTCCTTTTCAAATTCCACCAGGAAGGACTTTTCCGTATTTCCATTGATCCAGAACCTTAAAAAAGCGGGTTGATTCCTGCCCAGACTGCTGAGTTTTTTCCTCAGAGCGTCCAGTTCTGTTTCAGTCAGTAATTTTGGATCAAGCTTCCTCGAAAAAGCGACCAGGTTGACTTCTGGTTTATCAGAATCGGTGATGAGTTTATAATTATCGGCCCATATTCCTCTCCTGAGGAGTTCGGTATCAATGGGTATACCCGGATTAAAAGTTTCTTTGGCCAGTTGTGGGTCAGCTATGGTGTTCAGCACCAGCTGAGTATCACTCAGCCGGTTGTCGGTTGTTAGTTGTCCGGCAAGGTCAGCCGTCGGGAAAATATCGTCAAGGCGGCCTGAGCCAATATTTTTTATATGGTAATCGGCTATCCTTATGTTCTGGATTTTCATACCCAGCCTGATCCTGGCCTTTTTCTCCAGGTACGAAATATTCAGGTTCAGAGTATCGGCAGCCTCTTTTTCGGGGTCCCCGGCCCAGAATTCCGACTCCGCGTTGAATGACCTGGCCTTGTTGGAAGAAAGATAAATCAGCTCTTTCAGGTATTGGATTTTGGCTGATATCTTAACTTTCTGCAGGGTATCCTCATCATAATAGTAGTTGTACTTTTCGATCGCGAAACTGCTGAGCTTTTCACCAAACCGGGCCAGCAGGTGATCCAGTACCTGGTGCCGCCGCCTGTAAAAATCGTCGATTGTATCCAGGGCCGACTGGCTGATTTTCTTTGACAGTTGTGCTGTTTCCGTATCGCCCGAATCGGTGCTGAGGTCCACAAGCAAGTCACGGATATAGGGGACGGTTTCGAGAGATCCTGCAAAATAACTTTCAGCCAGGGCTTCGTCGAGGGAGAAAAGGTTTGAAAAATGAGTGAGCTGCGCCAGGTAATTGGACAGTATTTGTTCGAAGATCAGAAGATAGGCTTTGAGCTGCCTGATCTTGTTTACCCTTGCTTCATCCACCGAAGGAGGTATGCCTTGCCGGCCCAAAGCGTAGATGGCCGGGAAATGTTCCTGCACCGAATAGTATTCCTCGATGGGCTTATAAAAACCCTTCCTTATGGCAATGTCGTTCGATGGCTGAAAATCGGAATTGTACTTTACTTTATTCTCATTTTCTATCTGCCTGAAATACCGGACCACATTATTATTGAAAAGATTGGCCTTTTCGTTGTTCTGGTAGTAAGCCAGGGTATTTTGCGCTTCCGGGTTGTAGGGAATCATCATTTTGGCCAGCACCGCCACCTTGTTCAGATCGATGAGCACGCCTTCGTCCATCACCGTTTCCGAATTCAGCGCCACCTCGTTCAGGTGAAGGTGGTCCACGACGGATGTCTGATGACCATCCTTTTTTTTAATAGTCTCTATTTTCAGGAAACGTACTTTGGAAACCCCGTCCACAGCGTTTATTATACTGATCAGGTGTGAGGTCATCAGGGTTTTGATCCTGTCTTTTAAATCCGCATCCTTGATAAATCCATTCCTCAGCCGGGGCCCGCTGAAGATTTCCTCCACCGTAAAGCCCTCGTTCTGCATTTGTTCGAGCGAATAAAACCTGATCGGGCTGGAAATGAATTGCTGTATATTATACAGGATCTGGGCATGGGTTTTGTCGACATTGGTTTCCTTCAATAAATCGATTTTGCCGCTGACTTTAATTTCTACTTCATCCAGTATTAATATGTCGTTAAATGCTTCCCCCAGGTTACTGTATTTTTCGAGGTAGCTTCGGGTCTCTTTTAAAAGGGTTTCTCTCTCTTCATCGGTTTTTATCCTCACCGGCGACCGCTTGATCAAAACCAGGTACATGCCTTTGATTTGCTCCCTGCCGGAATTCAGGTTTAAGGGCTCAATCCAAACATCTCTCAGCCCGTCGACCCGGTCAATGAGCAGTTTCCTGAAATCCCTGATGGTAATGGGTTTCCCTTCCAGTATCTCGGCTGCAGGGAAGAAAGTGTCAGCGGTTGCCGGGTTAACATTCTGGCTGGCAAGCAGATCCTCTATATCGAAAGCGGTTTTGTACCCCAGTTCAGTGATGGCAAAACACAATTGCTCCAGTATGGTTATGCCGGGATCATGAACGTTGTAATCGGTCCATTGATTACCGGCTAGGCGCTGAATTTCCTCTATGCCGGTTTTCCTGAGGTTTTCAAACTCAAGTTCCGGATCTCCTAAATCAGTTTTAGATATGTATTCTGCTTCCTTCATCTATTTTCTTTTACCGTCATCCACATCAAGAAATTGTTTGGCTATACCCATTTCTTCGTCCGACCACAGCTGGGTGATAAAATATTTTATCTGTACATCGCGGCCAAGATTTTGTTTACAACGCATTTCCAGCTGAAAGGCATAAGTCGACCCGGTCCACCGCAGTTGCAGCCTTACCGGCTTCCAGAAGTTATAGCAGCCCCTGGTTTTCCGGATCGATGAACTGGAATTTCCATAGGCACTCACCGCAACGGCATGCATGATGGCATGCATCCCGCTGTCTTTTATCCCGGTGCGGGCTACAATTTCAAAAGCCTGGCAATGATTCAGCGCCGGGGTGATGGCATACCATGAGCCGTCGGCAGGAATGGTGCTTCCGCCTGCATAACTACCCAAACGGCCTTTCGACGATATCCAGCCGTTGACGTCGAGTTCCGTTTTCGGCATGGGCTCGTTTATTCCCATACGGCCTTCCTTGTTAAAAGTCAGCAGCGGGATTTCACTTTCAGGATTTCGTATTTCAAGGTCATTTTTCTCCCCGCTAATAGTATCTTCTTTGTTTATGCTGATGACCCATTGCGCATCTTCATCCTGAATTTCTTCATAAAAGCTGATCAGGTTTTCCGAACCTCCCACCCCGGAAATCATCAGGCCATGGTCCCTGGTTTTTGAAAAGCCGTCATCAATCTTGTTTATTCCTGAATCAATGAGGTGTTCAAATTCGGCTTCGGAAGGGATATCCCCTTTCTTGAAATAATGCTTGAGGGTGTTTCTGTCTTTCATTGCCATAAGTCGGGTCTTTTTTATTTTTTAATCACAAAGTCAACGCCCAGTTTCATATTATCAATGCCCCGGGGAACCGGCGCACGGTATTTTAAATCATCAATGGCCGTGATATCGTGCTGGGGAACAGAAGTTAATATCGACCAGGGAAATTCGGGAGCAATAACCTCATCATTGCCTTTTTGCCTGGCAGTGTCAAAGAGCGTTACATCTTCCTGTTCGACATTGGTCTTAACAATCGAAAAGGAAGTCACAAACTCCACATACTCCCGGTTGTTGACAAACGACATGATTTTGGACCGGTATTGACTGTGCCCGAATTGTTCGTCCTGATGGTCCGAAGCAATCCAGGGAGTGAGGTAGGCAACCAGCTCGTCGTTCAACCGGGTGATATAATGCCCGGTATTGAGCTTTTGGACAAATTTCACCTGGCAAATTACCCTGATTCTTTCGTAAAAAGGGTTCCTGACTTCGATTTTCACAAAGGGCGAACTAAGTTCCTGCAGGTAATCGCGCATCCGGATTAACAGGCTGATTCCGAATGTAGGACTGAGCTTATTGGTGATGTAAGGATTGGTGATATCGGGCGTAACAACCATCAATATATTGCCCGGTTCAACAAAGCTAAAGTCTTGCCTGGTTCCTGCGGCATATTCCATGGCGTTAAAGCATTTGGCTTTGTACACAAAAGGAAATTCTTCGAGTAGCAGCCTTTCGTAATCCCAGCTTGTATAGGCCCTGTTCTTATGCCTTAATCTTTCGCTCGCCCGTATGTAAAAATTCGTTTCAGTCTCCTCCACTTTCCCGTGAAAAGGTTCCGACACCTGTTCAATGGAGGCGATCCCGGCATCGGGCTTTTGCAGTTTATTCATACTCCCTGCAGGCAAAGGCTTCGCCAGATGGGAGCCGTCGCTGTTTTCATCCCATTGTACCTGGGCAACGTTGGTATAGATTCCAACCACCTCGGGGGCAATATTTGAGTGAGCGCTCACCGATGCTTTCAGCCAGAAGAGGTGGTCGTTGGTAAGCGTATTCCGGTTTGTGATGGATTCCGGTATTTTCATGCTGATGATCCCACTCTGCACAAATCCCCTGGTATTATCCAGGATTATAGATTTGGCTGGCAGATCCTCCCAGTTGTCATTTTCGAGGTACTGCCAACGTGGGACAGGAACTTCGCGAATGTAGGATTCATCATTTCCCGACTGGGTTTTGAAAAAGAAATGGATGAGCCCGTCGGCAGGGTAGGAGTCAAGCCCTATCATCAGGTGCCCTTCCGGCTGGTACTCCAACAATAGCTTTACGGGTTTTTCGCCCGACTTAAATTCCCGTTGTTTGTATCCAACCGGCCCTATGCTGTATAATTGTATGGTATCCCTGGGTCCTTTTTCGCTGAAGGCTTCCGTTTCGGCTGCATAATTTACCGTAATGCGTTTAACAACAGGTGAAACGGGCGGGTTGGGCTCTTTGGGCTTACTGCCATCAGCCGGCCTGGAATTTTCACGAATCGATTTGTACAGGTTTTTCGTATATGCATCGTAGCCAAAAGCAAATTCGGGGCTGATCAGCTCCAGTTTCATATAGCCATTCCTGGTTTTTAAGGTATAAGGACTGAAGTTTTCTCCATCTTTGCTCTCGGAAGGATCAACAGGTAACAGCAGGTTTTTGAAATGAGTGTGATCCGACAGTTTTTTAAGCACGGCCTGTTTCTCGCGAGCTTCTTCGAATAAGGGGAAAACCGATTTTGCCGGAAGTTTCTTCCAGGTACCGGCATGAAGGTATTCGATTTCCACCTGATAGTCCGAATTCAGGATTTCCTCCTCATACCCGTCGAAATACCCGCTCCATCCGTCGGGACCGGAAGGCAACTGGTACCATACCAGGTTAATATCCATGCGGACCACCGGCTTGCTGAACAGCTCACGGCTGCCTAAAAGAAAATAGGAATGGACTTTGGGAACCGCCCCGAAAAACTGGAAGGGTGCCGAATGGTCTATCTGCCCGTAATTGTTAAACAGCAGAAAGTTATTCATCCCCTCAACTTCAACCCGCAGCCTGACGTTGATAATGTCCAGCTTTTGAATAAGCGGGAATGCATATATGTGGCTTTCTTCGCGCAACAATACCTTTACATAAGGGGTGTCCAGCATGGGCTGATTCGCGTATGAATGCGTCTTTTGAGAAGTTAGGGCCTGAACATCGGAGGATAGGAATATTTCCAGTGATATGGCGCTTCTCTCTGGTTTATTCACCACTTTAAACCTGTCAACCCTGCTCTCTTCCCCGTTTATAACCACGAAAACATCAAAGGCAGTGCTGAAAATCTGGTAAAATGTAAACCCGTAATCATTGCTCTTATCACCTTCATTTTTATCAATAATGCGGATCAGATCAATAAATGACTGGTAGCTGCTGTTAGTAGCCATCAGGTCGAAGCAAATAAGCCTTTCGCCTTCGGCAAGCTGCAGACATGAAGAAGCAAGAATAAATCCAACTGCCGCAGTATCCATAGTTCGTTCCGAAGCGGCCTTCCGAAACTGGTCTTCGCCAAAAACTTTCATGGACCCCAGTTTATCCGGGTCATGCTTTTTGAAAAAGATATCCGTGATTTCCCGGAGGTTTTCGAGCCCGGTGTAATTGAGGCTGTTCTGGCTGACAAAATATGTGTACAGCGCACTGATTTTTGTTTTGGTCAGCCGGGTGTCGTACAGGGTGCGGTAAACAATGGCTGCTCCCGATTTGTCCTTCCCGCCTATTACCGCGGTATCTTTCCCGAGCATATACGAGTCAAAGTCCTTATTCAGTTCGAAGCGTACAAACGCCTTGTCGGCAACCAAGCCCTTACGGCTAAGCTTCAGCACTTCTTCAAAATAATAATCAAGATGTCTTTTGGTTATGCCGTTTATCCTGCCCTGAAGAATTTTGTACACTTTCAGGAAACCCAGGAAGAGAGCCATATGCGGGCGCACATCCTGGTTGCTGACTTTTTTTTCGGCTATGGTCTTCTGGGCCAAACGGATCACATTTTCTGCAAACAGGTACACTTCCTCGAAAGTGTATTTTATCTTTTCAAGGTCAACCGCCTCAGCCGTATTCGCTGCCGGGTCTTTTCCCGAAAACAGGTTTAATGAAAAGGTGCTGTTTATTAATTCCCAGGGGATATCCAGATTAAGCTGAACCGAATATCGGTAAATTTGCCGGATTCCTGCTGAAACGCTATCCGAATTCACGAATTTTGAGATGTTCACCAGTTCCTCATTGGTCAGGTCATTCATCCCCAGGTTCGTATTCCAGGAAGCAAGCAGGCTGAGTATGGTATGCGCAGGGCCAAGCAGGTATTGAAGTTGTGCCGATATATCGGCTTTATCCGTCAGGGTTGCGAAAAGTTCGTAGGATTGATAGAAGGCTTTTTGTTCAGGGTACAGGTTCGTATTAGCAATGATGTATAAAAAAATATATCGTTCTTTGAGAAAAAAGTCTTTCCAGCTTTGAGTTACAGAGCCATCGGCATTATAGTAGTTTAAGGATGCGGAAAACTCAACTGCGAACCTCACCATATCGCCGGTAGTTCTCCCGTCGATCAGGAAATTCCCGGGAAGAAGGTTTTCGTCCAGGCGGGTCCGCTGGCTTGTCCCTTCACGGGTATTGTATAAATCCAGAGTGCTTTCCATCCGACAGCCTTATTGGTTTTCTTTAATATTGGTCCCTTCCAGCCTGTAAAACGGGTATACCAGGTTCTGCCTGGTATTTATGGTGCGTATGGTATAATCGAGCGAAATGTAAATCACCCCTTCAACCAGGGGGTTATACTCAACTTTAACCTCGTTCAGTTTGATCCTCGATTCAAAAAGCAATATGGCCTGTTCGACCAGGTCTTTTAATTTCGTAAAAAGCGAATTGGAAATGGGCTCGAAAACCAGCCTGTTGATTCCACAGCCAAAGTCGAGGTGCATGACCCGCTCGCCGGGAGTAGTGCCTAACAGTATCATCAGGCTTTGCTGAATATCCTTTTCGGCCGCTACCATCGAATTCTGATAATTGCTTAGCGGGAAATCCGGCGGAAAGGCCCAGCCTGCTCCTAAAAATGATTTTTCGTTTTCCATTTATCCTCCTATTATTACCGTTGGTGCTCCCAGCACGATGCTGCCCCCGTGAGCAGTCGAATCCCCCATGCGGGCGGCAGGCATGCCCCCTATCAGAACCGTTGCCGAACCTTTTATTATGCTGTCGGGTGGGCCCACGCAAACACAGGAATCGCCCAACCTGGCAGCAGGCATTCCTGCAATGAGCACATTGGGCTGTCCCGGCCCTACAATCGGCCCCCCGACATGGGGTATAGGAGGCAAACCCGGGGTGACCATAGGGCAGACATGCATATCGGTTAACCTGGCTGCAAATGGCATTTTAGTATTTTTAGTAGTTAGTAGTTTATTTTATTGAATCGTACTCTTCCTGTTTTCCGTTGGAGTAAAGTGATGGATTGCACTGCTTTCATATTAATATACCCTTCCCCCCAAATATGGCTCTTGTCCGGCCAGGTAGCTTATCCGGAAATTTAAACATAAGCAGGGCTAAATATGAAATTTCAGGCTTTTCAGCACTATTATGTTTAATCTCCCTGGACATCTGATCATAAATATTGAACCGGAATTCTGATTCACTCTGATTGCTGGTGATAAGGTGGAAATCAGCTGTTCAGGCTTTATCCAATAAGTGTTTAACCTCAGGCACAACCATTTTTAACTTCCGGCTATCCTGCACGGCCAGCAGTTGATCAGGCCGCAAGGCTAATTAATCATAACTATCGCCCCTTTAATAGTGGTTTGGCCGCTTGCCGAGAATTCAGCGCTTGCCTGCCCGCTCGATTTCATGGCTATTTCGGCTGAATTAGTAACATTTAGTCCCGAAACCGTAACGTCTCCGCCCGAAGAGGAAATCTTAATATTGGAAGTACTGCTGATCTCTATGCCAGAGGCTGACATGGCTATTTTGTTGCTGCTTTTATCCGTGATGGTAATCCCATCATTGCTGGTTTTTATGGAGTTGCCGTTCTGGTCCGCAAGGGTTATGGCTTTATCCTCGTCCGAAAAAGTTATCTTATTGCTTCCGGGAGTTTGAATATTTATGATTTTTTTTTCATCGTCGATCTCGATCTTACACCCGCTTTTGGTTACCAGGGCTTTGGTGAAATTGTCAGCGGTAAGGTCGTAGGGCGGAGGATTCTTGCTGCTGTAAAGCGACCCCAGTATAATCGGGTAGTTTGGATCGTTGTTTAAAAATCCCAGCACTACTTCGTCATCAATCTCGGGAATAAAAAAATTGCCTTTTTTATTGGTTGCGTAATAGGATGTCAGCCTGGCCCAGATGGCGTTGGTATCGTCCTGCATCATAGGCAGGGTTACCTGTATCTTGTTTTCGTTTCCGGGATCCCCATCCAGTTTTTTTACTTTTCCTATCATCAATCCGCCAACCTGAGGGGTTAATCCGCCGGCCGGTAATGAATTGATATTCGGTTTGGCTGCAAACCACCCCCCGTCCATCCCAAAGCGGATTTCGGTAGTCCATTTCCCTTCGTAGATAAGATGACTGACAGCGGATACATAGGCATGGCCCGAAAACCGGTCGCCTACACCCGAAATGTCAACTATGGAATTTGGAAGCACAAGCGAGGAACCCAGGAAAGTGGCCGAACCTGTTAATCCTGACAACCTGGTTTTCATCAGTCTGGCATCGGCCCAGGCTTTCAGCAAAGCCATATCCACCTGGGCAGAAGTTACAAGCATTTCTTTATCAACCCCCAGGTCCGTACCCAGTTTTTTGCTGTTAATATTCCCTATGGCCGGCATAGAAGGTTCGCTTCCCGAACCGTTAGCGATTTTCTGTGTAGCCGGATCCCACGCGAAGGCATCAACCCCGGTGGTCTGGTCAACCGCATTTAAATCTGCTTCAAATTTTATCAGGTCGACGCCATAGGTTAATTTGAGTACCGGCGATGCGGAGGTATCCGGCTTTTTTACACTCACTTTACCCTGGTTTACTGCCGCCACCAGGCCGTTAACATCGGCCCTGATCATCATAAAATCCCAGTCGGTAGTATCGTACTGAACCAATTCAGGATGTGTAAAAGAGGTGGCATCCGCGTCGGATGACAGGCCGGCGTGGTTGCCGATTAAAGTGGAGATGATATCGGAATCCTTTTCTTTAGAATAATAGGCGTTTTTGCGCACTTCCGTCATCAGGATAGCTTTATCGCGGCAGGTGATTTCGAGCACCGAGCCCCGGTCGGAGTCAAGGGAAAGGCGCATGCTCACGACAATCCCTTTAAAGATGGTTTTATCCTCCCCATCGTAGCCTGCCGTAATTTCAATTTCCTTGCCCGGCACAAAATCATTGGAATTGGCTGCTTCAAAATCCTTTTCGGCCACATCCCCGTCAAGCATGCTGATGGAGGCTTCTGGAATCCTGTTCAGCGCATAATCGACGGATATCCGGAATACCTGGTAGGTATCCTTAATCCTCGAGCCGCCTGAAAGTATTTTATACGTAACCAGGTCTAACGCTGACATATTCGGTGATTCGGCCATATTGCAGTTTTATTTGAGCGGAGGGAAACTCAATTTGCTTCCCGGATTTAAGTTCCTGAAATTAGTAAGGTTGTTGTGTTTGGCCACCTTGAGGTAATACTTGCTTTTCCCGTAAATGCTATGGCATAAACTTACCAGCGTATCTCCTTCTTTTATTGTTACAACGTGTGTCATGTCGGGCGAACTCTGGTTAGCCTGGGCCGCGGCCATCTCTTCACTGATATAGCCGATAAAACTCAGCGAAACATTGGCCCTGAGCGGTGTAGCGTCCGACCTGAACATTTTGTATTCAATTGATAAGTTGTCGAGCCGGCCTTTAAAGAGCATGGATCCCCACAACAATTCAACAAAGTAAGGCTGATGGATGCTTCCCTGGTAATCGTATACAATTCCCTTCAGTTCTTTGATCATTTGTTTCACATCCTTGCCTTTGTTGGCATCCGAAAGAGGCACTACGCCCGTACTGTCGAGCATGGTTTTAAAGCTCAGTTTTTCTTTCGCCATCTGGTTGAAATCCGACGCCTGGGCATTGCTACCCATATTTTTACGGTCGGTATAGTTGATGCTGTAGGTATGCGAATAGGTTTCCGGATTGATCATCAGCTCAAAAGGCGCACCGGTCTTCCCCGAAAAGTTTTCATCGGAGTAGGCCTGGATTGTCATTTTTTCAAATTTTCCGGTTGGATCCATTTACCTGCGGCTTTGGTTTTTTATGGCCTTCATAATCATATGTTCACAACTCCTGAGGAGTTCACTTTTCAGCTCTTCGAGTTGTTTCACCTGCATTTCGGCATGAACTGCCGGATGAGGTTCTTTTTCAACGCTCGTGGTGATGATCACCTCTTTTATTTCAATGGGCATAATGCTAAGTTTGGATGTATCCCGGCTTAATTGCCTAAATCAAGGTTTTGGTTGAAATAGTTCACCTTGTAATAATTATAGGCAAACTCTATGGATTCGGTGAGAATGTCATTTTTCATGGAATCCAGCGAAGAGAATTGCCACTTAACAGGCCTGGCGTTAATGAATACCCATTGCATCAGGATCTTACCTTCCGCTCCCAGCAACGAAACATAAATACTCTTAGGTTTGATGGGTTCCTGGAAGCCGGACGAAAGTGTATCGTTCACCCAGTTAGCGAGGTCTGACTTAATAGTCAGAACCCCTCGCTTTAAAACCAGGTTTGAAGGTTTGCTAACCGTAGGCAACTGCCACTGGAATCGGGATTCCCCTCCTTCAGCCACCGACTCGGTACCCATTTCGTTGGATATCCCGGATACTTCCTGGAATTTTCCATCATTATTGCTGTTGGGCGAATTAAACCCAACCACAAAATAAAACCCAACCGGTGGGTAATACTCGTTTGCCATCAGCTATTCTCGATAGTTATACCTTCATGAGCTATCTCGATAGTTTCCACGGCCGGTTCATTGCCGTCCGATTTCAGATCCGTGGCCGTAATCTTGGTTGGCCAGGCATTGAGTACCTTCCAGGTCATGGTCGGTTTACCGGCTTCGTCGAGCAAACTAATGGTGAGAGGTATACGCTTGATGGTGTTGAGCTTTATTTTGTTATACCAGTCCCAATATTTGTTATCGGATTTGAAAACCCCCTTTTTCATGGTGATATTGCCGTTTTTGGCAATACCGGGCATTTTCACGGTGGCGAATACAGGACTGTTGCCATGCCTGTATTCAATGATCTGGGTCTCGGCATCCAGTCCGGAAACTTCCTGAAAGGCAATTTCGTTAGAGTCCCACATTACTTTGAAATAAAACTTAGCCATTGGCCAAGCGCTCGTCGATTGAGCTGATCCATCATCTGCCATAATTATAGATTTTTCGGGTTAATTTTCATTTGATTTCGGTTGCATTACGATTTTTGCATTTGCTGCTGGAATGTGATTTCAATGAACTCGGCAGGGTGCGAAACAGCTATCAGAACGGTGATATTCATAATTCCGTTCAGGATATCGTCACCGGTCATGGTGTCGCCCAGCCCCACATGAACCGAATAGGCATCATCGGGCTTGCTTCCCGCCAGGGCACCGCTTTTCCATTGGGAATACAGAAAATTCTCTATCATGCTCTTCACGGTCGACCATGTTCCGGCATCGTTGGGCTCAAACACATATGCTTTGGCGGCTGCTTTCACTGATTGCTCCAGCATGATGATGGTTCGCCTGACGTTGATGTATTTCCAGTCCTGGCTGTTCCCGTCTAAGGTGCGCGCGCCCCAAACCAAAACTCCTTCGCCTATGAATGACCGGATTGCATTGATGGATTTGCCGGTCAGCGAAACATTCAGATCATCCTGATCATCATGGGTGATATTTACCGAAGGGCGAACCACCGCGTTCAACGATACGTTTGCAGGGGCTTTCCACACGCCACGCGTTAAATCCACCATGGTATACACACCGGCCAGGGCCGAAGCGGGAGGCATCTGATTCAGCCTGTTTTGAATTTCCTTTAGAAGGCTGTTATAGGCAACACTCAAAAAAACAAGCGACTTGTTCACGTCCTCAGCCGACAGGCTGCCTGTTTTGTATGCCGGAAGGCTCATGATAAAATCATACACCTTTTTGGCTTTAGTGCCGCTTTCGGGTGGGGTAGTTGTTGAAAGCCCCTGCTCAGCCAGTAAAAGTTGTTTTAACTCTTCCAGGCTGTCGTCGGTGAGGTTTGTAATCGAAACCTCGTTTTCCTGTACGATGGTTGTTTCGAGCCAGGGATAATAACCTGTTGCGTATTTAAGCCCGTTAATCCCTACTCCGGTCCTGAAATCTTCAATCACATCGGTAGGAGTATCCCGTCGGTCCTTGAAGCCCTCGTACACATCCAGGATGGCAATCCGGCTCATCATCTTTTCGCAATGAGCTATTACATTTTTAAACACCGTATAGCAGCTGTTTCCATCCAGCGATAAGGCATCGGGCACCAAAACCATGGTGGGCTCCTGCTCTTTTTCGAGCGTCAACAATCCACCGCCGGGTTTGGCAGCATCCGTTCCGTCGAGCAGTCCTTTCGAAATGCCGTTTTTATAATCGCCTACCGATACTATGTAGCAAGGTCCTCCTCCATTCTGATAAAACAGGCGGATGGCATCGTACAAGCGATATACCACCCCCGATCTTTCCAGGTTGTAGTGCATCTTGTTTAGTTTCAGGTTCCCGGTAGGCTCAACAGCCGGTTGATCCGCTGTAAGTGCCGGGACTGCAGGAATAGCAGGGATAGCCGGAACGGCAGGGATAGCCGCGGTAATCACTTTGCCATCGGCATCCAACACAGCAGGTACCTCGGGTACTTCGGGTACTTCGGGCACTTCCGGTATTTCCGGATGAGCCGGTACAAGTGGTGTTCCTTCGGTACCCCTGGCGAAAGTAAATGACATGTCGGGATTCACGCCAAAATACTGTTTGTATTCGGCAAAGGAGGTAATCCGGAAGGGCTTGTTCAGTAAGGATGTGGTTCCATTCAGTGCTTGTTCGGTATACCCGATAAAAGCAGGGACCGCGGTTGCAACTTCAACTACGGAGTTAGGAAATGCGTTTTTCTCAATAAGATAAACGCCGGGGGTTTTCATCTGTGCCATAGGTATTTATTTTAGTTAAACAATTAAAAGTTCACGAATATTGGTGAATACGTTCTGCCTTCCTTTTTGCGGTTCAGTACACCCGAATCAGGCAGGGGCAATTTGGAGATCAGGATGAGATCGTTGGCCGGATCCCCGTTCCGCAGCTTAAGCCTGAAATAATCCTGCCGGGTCTCAGTGATGGGTATCTCCTTTTTTGAGGTGAAAATGATCAGGGGCTTTGTACCTGAAGCGTCTGTTTCGGATTGATCGAATTCCTCGGTATTGCCCGGGGACTCAATAACCAGATTATCATATTTTTGTGTTATGTTTAAAATGTACTGCCAATACGTTTCTTTAGCTACAAGCTGAAGAATATAGAGCGGGCTCTGCATTATTCCGGCACGATCAACCATATTCAGGTCGTCCAGCCCTATGCTTACCAGCGCAAAAGGCTTGTTGGCAATGGGCTGAGCCGAAAGGTAAAAATATTCATCCTCTTCGCCCGCAGGGTAGCGGTAAACCCCGGCAGCCTGCCCGCCTGCAGGGTACTTGCCGGTTTCAGCTTCGGCCTGAATAGAAACCGGACTTCCGTTTCTTTCAAACAACCCGGCCCCGCCTTCAGGCTTTGCCGTTATGAAATAATTTGTTGACAGCCGGATGAAATTACCCGGCCTGAATAAATAGGACTTCCCCATCCCTGGATCAGGATCAGCCAGTGTATTGGAATAAAAGTGAATGGATTCCGCATCAGGCTCATCAATCTCGGTGATGTTCAGCAAGTAGGGATTTTTAAAGGCCAGTATGAAGGTCATCTGCTGCTGCAATTCGACTTTTTCGGAGATGAATGTATTGCCGTTCAGTTTGTTGCATTCCGTCAGAACCACAATACCATCCGGTGTTTCCCGAAAAACAAAACCACATTTCCTGATCAGGATTTCCGTATCACGGTCGGGCCTGACAATGAGGTCTTTGCATTTCCCATCGCTGTAATAGCTATGGCTGAACCTAACACTGAACAATATGTCGTAGGTTTCCATTACTTGCTTAGTATTTTATTTTGATCAAGGGCGGTGATCGCGGGCAGATCCTCTTTCACCAGCTGATCGCTGAAGGAGAGCATTTTCACCTTATAGATTATCGAAGGGAGATATTTTATCCCCAGTATGGTCCACATATTATTGCGGGCCTGGTAATCAGGATGGTATATTTCGAATGAAAGTCTTTCAATTCCGTACTTGTTCAGGCTGGGATGCGATTGGTTAGTAAAAAGCGGCCTGCCCTGGAAGAAAAGAATAATGTTGGAAAGATACTTCAGCCCTTCCTTGTAGTTGGAGGAAATAAAAAAACAGGAAAACATGATAAACAGGTTTAGGTTTACCGGGGGTAGCACCGTTTTCGTGGATCCTCCGGGCCTCATTTCGAGCCGGTTTGCGTTTTTCAGACTTGGCTCCTGGTCCAGGTCAACCAGGGTGATAACCACCCTGTTATCATCCCTGATGGCCATACTGCCATCCTGCTCCACCAGGTTTGACGATATCACCCTTTCTTCCTTATAATTCATTTTATCCTGCAGGTATGCATTCAGGCTTTCTTCGATAAATGAAATGGCTCCTTCAATCATGATTTTTGACTTTTTAAAGCTGATTTTTTCTCGGCCAACACTTTTATGGAAACAGCTACCAGGCGCGACAGGAGTATACCTGTAAAGCAGGTGACAACAAAGAGGAGGTAGAGTGGGCGCATCTGGTTGTTGATTTCGGTTGAAAAGGCGTTCTTGTTCTTTATAAAACCTTCCATGATTTTTAGCAGCAATAATCCCAGCGGAAAACTCCCAAGCAGGGCAATAACTACCCAGATAAAAGATCCGGCAAGCATTTTGACTAAAAATCCCGCTATGGCGGTTAAAATTTTCATTTCAGGGTTTATCGGATTTAAACGAGAGTACTCCTATGAGCTTGTAGCTAAGCAAATTAATCAATACCCAGCTGAACACCAGCACAACCCACAACCAATTGCATATGTGCCTGTAGAGGCCGGGCATCAGGTCCTCCAAATCGGGCCTCAGGAGGCTCAGGAAGGCAAAAAAGGCCACACCTGCAAGAATTAAAGCCGCATTGGTTAGGATATACACCGGCAGACTTGTAATATACACCTGCTCCCTCACCGAGGCAAACAGCAGGGAGGACAGAATGCCAATCAGCCCAAAAACGATAAGGGTGATGAGGACCGCGGCAGCCACCTTTTTATTCGACAACAGTGGACCGAACAGCAGTTTAAGCTTCCCCAACTCCCGGCTAAGCCAGGCTTTTTCGGGTTTCACCGCCGTAGTATCTATATCCGGGTTCAGGATCTGACCAAAAAGGGTATCCCTGATCATCGTATCCTTCACCAGGCTGGTATGCTTCACCAGGCTGTCGCCTATAAGCAGGTAACTGAAAACGGTGTCAACGCGGGTTGTTTGGTTAACCACAATCTCTTTTTTGAATGGATTCAGCTTTTCAACCATAAAGTTCCGGCCTATCATTTCCCAGAAATCCTGGCTGCCATGGTCGTATCCCAAAGCCCAGATTCCAATACCGCCAACCCCTTGTTTGATGGCCCATTTGTATTTTTTAGCCAGGGATTCATCGTTATCAAAGTAGCAGCGATAAGAGCCATCTTTTAGCTCAAAATTATAGTAACTGGTGTACGAAACTGAGTCAAACTCTATTTGGGGTTTCAACAGAGCAATGTTATTTACAACCTGGCTGTATGTCCAGCGTTTATACATCGTATAATCATCCGACAAACTGTTCTTTCTTTTCCACACACTTCCGTAATAGGGCAGGGCCACAATCAGTTTATTAAACGGGGTTCCTTTGTTCAGGTAATCCCTTACCGAAGTTTTGATAGATAAATTCTTTTTTTTATCATCCAGCGGTGCCTCAGGCCCGGGCACAGTGCCATCGGGGTAATAATTGTACCCCATGAGGATATACGATTCAACAACCGTATTGAGGTGAAGAATATCGTAATTGTTCGAATAATCTTTAGGTGGCAACGCGAGCTTCAGCGATCGTTTCGGCTTATTGAGCGCTTCGCGCAAAGCTGACATAAATAGCACCAGGGAGCCCGAATTGTTGGGAGGCATGTTTTCAAATACTATGCATACCCCGTCGAACAGGTAGTTGGTATTCATTTTATTTACCAGACGGCTTATACACGTATCCTGAACCTCGGGGTTATTCAGAATCTGGTTAATGGTCTTACTGTCCTTGCAGCTGAATGTGACATCTATCCGGCAACCGGCCCTGGATGCCTTGCTGAAAACGGCTTTGTTTGCATAGCTGTCGATGCCGTTATCCATCAGGGAAACCTGCCCGTCGTCCGGATCGAGGTACATATCTACACTGTAATAGGAGAGGGTTGTGATCAGGTTGTAATTTAGATCGGAAACGGCATTCGACATCCAGTAAGGATACCAGCCATAGACTTTAGTCTGAAGGTTTTTTAATTCTTTTAATGCTTTTGCTTCTTTTTTGGCGGCTTTCTCTTCTTTGGTAGCGCCTGCAAACAACATTTTGATAAATCCCTTCTGGGGTTCAACGGCAGCCTTGGGAGGGGGAGGGGGTTCCGGGGGCTTAGGCTTTGCTGCGGTGTCCGATACGACGTTTGCGGCGGGGGAAGTAGCATTCTCTAACTCTATAGTATTTTCAAAACAGACGGTTCCCTTACGGCCGGCTGAACTCAGCTGTTCACCCTTAACAATGCCTGTTAACGCACACAAACAAACTATTAATCCTATCGGGTGACGAAGAGACATATAATTTCAATTTCAACGGGTGCAACATTACGGAAGTCGGGTTCGCGGAATTTATCTATGTTGCCCTTTGGCTATTCGTCAACATAAAACAATCTGCTTCCTGATTTTAATCATAGAAGAATGAAAGCGGAGGAGTTTAAATTCGGGAGTGTTTGGAAGTGGTATAAACTAGAAATTATGCGCAACTACCTTTTTATAAATACGGCTGACTCTTTTTATACCTGGCTGGGGGAATACCTTTGTTTCCTGTCAGTTAATTTGGAGCAATATTAATTAATACTTCTGTGAATAATGACCTGACTGAAGTAGAATTAAGATCTCAATTAAATGATTGGCGTTATAATCATGTTTTACATACACATACCTGCATATGCATTCATCTCTTTGGTATGGGGTATATCGATCTATTAACAACGTTGTTCCGAAAAAGTTTCGGGAGAGCAAAAAAAAAGCGGAATAAGGCGCCTGTTCGCGTCTGGGCCTGTGGCTACGGATGAATCAGCACATTTATCAAGCATGTACCTTTTCCCATTTAAACATGCAAATATTCGGAAACGCGAAAAGGGAAGGCAAAAAAAAGTCCGGCTTTTCAGGCCGGACTTTATAATAGAGGAACTTAGGCAGCATACTAGCGGTTAACGTTAACAACCAGTACTTTCGACAAGCTCCAGAATACTTTAGGATTGATGATGATAAGGCTGTCGGATGCATTTTTACCCGTGATGCGGTAAGAAGATTTAGGATGCGAGCTTAAAACCGTTGCTTTATCCTTCATGATCGGCAGCACATTGAAATTGGTGATATCAACCCTGGTAAAATAGCTTTTATCCATATCGGGTGCCAGGTCTTTCGACCTTCCAAGGCCAATAAATCCGCCGGCTTTGGTAATGATTTTCTTTTCCTTCAGGTAATACGTAGTACCGATTACATAATAGGCAGTGTTAAGTTCAGAGGTTCTATCATCGATAACCTGCTGTCTCTGTTTGTTTTGTGTGCTCAGGTTATCTACGTTGGCATTTAAATCAACCACTTTGGTGGTTAAATCGGTTACCTGTACATTCACCCTGGCAAGATCCACTTTGAGCTGGGCGATCTGGGCATCTTTTTCTTCAATCTGCTTGTTAAGATTTTCGACCATCTGTTCCAGCTGAACGGAATGAACACCTGATTTTTTCAGTTTCGAACGCAGGGAGGTAACCATAGCGCGGTTATCCTGCTGTAACTTATATATCAGATTGATATCGCTATTGATCTGGTCTTTCGACCTGGCTTTAATTTCGGAACTCCCGGTAACTGTTTTGTTGATAATCTTCTCTTTCATTTTTATGGAATCCAGGTTCGACTGTATGTCGTTAAAGGCATTCACAAAATCAATAACGGTGGAGTCTTTCACGGAGCTGATGGCGATCAGGCTATCGTTTTTTGCTTTCAACATCGCGATTTCTGTATTTTTTTGATTGCAACCGGCCGTCAGTATGATAACTGGAAATACCAAGGCGAAAAGGAATTTTTTCATAACGTTTGTTTTAATTGGGTTTGTTGAATAAGTAAACAGAAGGGTTAGTAGCTGTAAAATCAATGCCGTTTCGCTGAGTTGAAACACTTCATTTATTTTCGACAAAATTACGGCGGCAGCAGGCCCTAATCCTTACACAATAATATTTATAAATTACATAATTCACACATTATCAGCTTTATTTGGAAGATAAAACCCCTGCCGGATTCAACCTATAGTCCCGGGGTTTAAAAAAAGCAGCCGGCTCATCACCGGCTGCTTTTCCTACAAGACTTCGATCTGCTTCGAAGGTTTGGGCCTGGCTTCTTCTTTTTTCGGAATTTCAACTCTTAGAATCCCGTTTTCATATTTCGCGCTGATCTGTTCGGTTTCGACCGATGCCGGCAGGGAGAAGGAACGGCTGAAGGCCTGGTAACTGAACTAGCGGCGGCTGATCTGTTGGCCTTCGTCCGATTGGCTCTCCGAATGTTTTTCGGAGGAAATAACCAGTAAGTTGTTGTGGAGTTCAATTTTGAAATCTTCCTTTGCCATACCCGGTGCCGCCATTTCTACCTCAAACCCGTTCGTGGTTTCCTTGATGTTCACTGACGGTATGGTCGTATTGGTAAGCGAGTAATTCTGGCTCGTCCAGTCGTACCAGTCGCGGTTCAGGAAATCATTAAAGAAATTCGACCATGAGGGCAGATAGTTTTCTCTTTTAATGAGTGACATAACAACCTCCTTTTTTTAAGTTTGACAATCTTTTTTGAATTAAACCTGGAAATGGAAATTCAAAGAAAATGCCATAGCTTTCAGGGAGCTAAATCCTGATTTATTGTATTGCATTTCAACCAGTTATTATGACTGAGTAAAATAAAGGCCAATGCCAGATTGTCGGATTCAGTCGGTCAGGATGTCAGCCTGGGCAGGGCTAGCTGATTCAGCATATAGAATGCAAAAAGCATAGCTGTCGAAAGCCATGCTTTAGTACCAACTGATGTTCCTGTGCAACAGTCCGGGCTATCGCAGAGGTGCTTTAGCGGTTTTCTCTATCTTGCCAAAGGGCACCGTCAGCCCCAGCCATGGGAGCGCAAAAGCAGTTCCCGCGCTTAAAGGAATTACAAGCCCGTAATCAATGCCTGCCGACCGCCGTATGATCGTTCTTCCTCCAACGCACATGAGTATATTGAGATTGCCCCCAAAGCCAATAAAATAATTCTCGGTAAGCAGGTAGGTGCTGGAAGCTACCCGAACCATCCCGCTTAAATTAACCAGGGGCGTGGTGGCCCAGTTTCCGCCGGCAAAGCCATAACCCAATCCCAGGCTCACGTTATTGTCGCGGCCCCCGAAAGTGGAAACGCCGTACACTATTCCCACTCCTTTTGTATCGGCACCGATAATGGTTCCGGCTATGGCACCCACGCCAATGTTAACTTTGTCCTTCACCAGGGGGATGGAAAATTTGGGTACTATCCATACCGGGGTTGGCAGGCCTCCCAGCAGGAAAAGCGGTATCATACCGGCCCCTATCGAAAAATAGTCGGATACCCCAATGCTGACCTGGTTATACAATACCCACACATTCTGGTAGTACCCTTCTCCGGACTTCAGTCCATAGCCGTTGGGCGACCAGAAATACCGGGTCGACTGGGGATTATCCGACCAGTATTTCCCGTTCTTTATGCTATTGGATTCAATCTTATTCATTCTCTTCACTTCGATCCGGGGAATCGTAATTTTGCCCAGTTGGCTGGTTTCGAGATAAATTTTCAGGGAATCCTGGCTCAGGATGTTTCCTATAAACTCATTCCCGTTCAAGGTTTCAATCCGGTAAAGCGAAGTCGTATCGGGCTTATTCTGGGCTGTACATTTTCCTGATGTCAGCAGCAAGATCATTAGGCAGCCAAAGGGGATGGAAATTGCTCTCATAGTAAGGTTTTTAAAACATAAAAGGTTAAATGGATCGTCGCCAGATCATGCAGATCGCCTAAAATCTCCTCAGGCAGGGTAGGTGTCATTTAAGGTAAAAAAGTAAATCTGCAACACATGTTTAAATTACCGAAATCGTGCAGGGAGTTCTGGAATTAGCGGGAAGGGGCAGAAAGCGAAGAAAGGGACATCGGATATTCAAAGGTAATGAAAAAAATGAGCGGATCAAAAAGAAAGTATGAAACTACTCAGTCAAGGGCAACCAACTCTGGTTTATAACAACCAGCACGGAAAAAAGATTTGAGTTTTCTGAGGTTTTACAAAAGCAGCCGGCCTGAGTAGTTAGTCAGTCAGATGTACACGTTTCCGGATAAAACTTTGCAAAATGCCGTTTCGTATTCCGTCGCGCTGAAAATCTGAATTCTCAAACCATGGCAGGGAGGCGAATTCATTGGCGTCTGTCAGGATGAAGTTTTTAAATGGCACCCGGCTTTTCAATTCCGGTAAATGGGGAAGGCGTCTCATTCAATCGCTGCCCGGATTTAGCAATGGGCATACTGTTTCCATCGTCGATAGGATGATTAAAACAGGAAAATTTAAAGGAAAAAGCGGGCAGAAAGATTGGGCTGTGAAGGGACTACAGCTCAAAATAAATTGCATCGGCATTTGTCGGCAGAATATTATTTTGATGTGCTAAAGAGATATTACGTTTTATCTTAAAACGATTAAGTTGAAAGTAAAGTCAGTTTCATACTCCGGTTCTATTATACCTGCTCAATTGACTTTTCCATGAAATTGAAA
>CAIPFN010000194.1 GCA_903864265.1 uncultured Bacteroidales bacterium
GGTTCCGCGTTCCATGTTCCGATTTCCGGTTTAAGGGTTCCGGTTTAAGGGTTCCATGTTCCGGGTTCCGGGTTCCGGGTTCCGGGTTTCAAGTTCCGGGTTCCGGGTTCCGGGTTCCGGGTTTCAAGTTCCGGGTTCCGGGTTCCGCGTTCCATGTTCCGATTTCCGGTTTAAGGGTTCCGGTTTAAGGGTTCCATGTTCCGGGTTCCGGGTTCCATGTTCCGGGTTCCACAACGGAGTTTATCTCTAACTGGGTTAATGGAACATGGCACCCGGCACCCGGCATTAAAAAATATTGTTCCGGGATCTTACTTAAAAATAATCTGATGCTTATCCTTATCAATGGTATAGGCTCCGAATTTTTTAAGTACTTTCTCGTTCATCATCACGGCGGCTTTCTGTTTCTGGAATACGGTGGCTTCGAGTTCGAAAGCGGATTTGGTGGCGATATTGATTTCCCCGACCGTGAAAACTGCTTTGTCGGCTACCGAATTATTTCCCAGTATTTTCTCGGGATCACCTGCAAAATCGGTCTTCCCTATGGCTCCTGATTTAAGCATACGAAGAACTTCGTCGACTGAGAAACTCAGGCCTGGAACGTCTTCGCTCAGGGTCACCTGTGTGGTAAAGCCGTTTACTACTGCCGTGAATACAAATGTATTGTCGGGATTGGTAGTCATTGGAACCACATTGTCTTCGGGATTGATTTGTATGCTTACTTTCTGATTCTGGTTTCCGATGGCTTTATTCTGCGTTTTGGGTACAAAGTCCTTACTGATTATCCTGAACTCGGAACGGCGGTTCAGGGAATAGGCTGCTTCCTGTTCAGGTTTGGTCGACAGGGAGTCAATAAAGGTTTGCGAAAGCAGGGTTCCTGCTTTGAAATGGAATCCGTCCTTCAGCACATCTTTTGCCAGCCTGCGGGGAACACGTTCACCGTATCCTTTGGCAATCAGCCTGTCGGGATCAATTCCGCGGTCGATAAGGTAATTTACTACCGATTCGGCACGTTTCTGCGAAAGCACGTCGTTGCTCTCATCGGTACCTCTCGAGTCGGTATGCGAAGCAAGTTCGATGATAATGGTTTCGTTTTCGTCGAGTGTCTTGATCAGCCCCTGCAGTGAATCCTGGTACTGGGGTTTCAGGTCCCATTTAGCCAGGTCGTAAAGAATATCGGGCAGCACCACAGGTTTATCCGGAATAGGTTCGAGCCTGAAGTTAATGGTGAAGTCTTTACTGGTTTCGAGCCCTACAGTGGTTTCTTTGGCTTTTTTATTGAAGTAGTTTTCTTTCAGGCAAAGCAGTTCATAGGTGGTGTTGGGTTTAATCTGCGTTTTGCTGAAATTATAATATCCTTTGGCATCGGTTTTAGCCTGCACCGAAGTGCCGTTGGATCCGGTTAGTTTTACTAAGGCACCCTGTATAAACTGCAGCGTTTTATCGTCCTTAACCACCCCGGAAAGGGTAAATAATACCGGCGGATTCATAAAGGCGTATAAATCGTCACTTCCCCTGCCTCCTTTGCGGTTGGAAGAGAAAAATCCCTTGTCTTCCTCCGGGTTAAAGACAATAGCAAAATCGTCGCCGGCTGAATTGATAGGAACCTGCATATTCACAGGTTTGGTCCATTCACCGTTCGAAAAGGTGGAACGAAAAATATCAAGTCCACCCATGCCCGGGTGGCCGTTGGATGAGAAAAACAGCGTAGTATCGTTGCGCATGAAAGGAAACATTTCATCGCCGGGGGTATTTATCACCGGACCGGCATTAAGCGCCTTGCCGAAATTATCATTCGCCGTTTTGCGTGTCGACATCCAGATATCCTTGCCACCGAAGCCTTTGGGTAAATCACTCGAAAAGACCAGTGTAAGTTCGTCGGGGCTGATGGATGGATTTCCGAATACGGTAGTGCTGTCGCCGCCCAGTTCGAGGGCTTTGGGTTCACCCCAGTTGCGGCCGGCCCGGCGCGAGACCATTATTTTGCATCCCTGCAGGGTTCCTTTATCGTTGGCGCAGCGCGTGAAATACATCTGGTTAAACTTGCTGTTCACCGAAGGATTGCCTTCGTTGGCTTCGGTATTGATCACATTGCCGGTTTCCAGTTGTACCGGTGTGGACCATTGTCCTTTGGGGTCAAGTTTTGAAACAAAAAGGTCGCTGAAGTTCTGCCCGGTCCAGTTATCCATACCTTTCCCGGTCGCCGCGTCGCGGGTGGAAGTGAAAATGAGGGTATTATACAGTTTGTCAGCATAGGTGGCTGAGAAATCCGATTCTTTCGAATTTAGTATTTTTTCGTTTGTAATTTTATATTTGGTAGGATTGTCGAGCCATTCCTGTGCGAGGGTACAGGAAAGCGAGCCATTGGGTCCGCGCGGATCTTCGGGGGCAGCCTCGTGATATTTATCGAAATAGGTTTTGGCTTCCTTGTATTTCTCGTTCGATTTCATAGCCTGGGCCAGGTATAAAAAGACCAGGGGATTTGATTCGGCGAATTTGGTTTTCACCAGGCGTTTATAGGCTGATTCCGCTCTCTTGGTATTGTTGACAATGCGATAGCATTCAGCCATTTGAAAGGATATCTTTTCTTTATCGGGTTTGGCTTTCGCTTTCGATAAGGCTTTTTTATACTTGGTGAGCGCTACATTGTACTGCATGTTATTGAAAGCGTCGTCGGCAGCACGCAGGGCACGGCTCTGGGCGAAAACAGGGTAGGCAGCCAGGCTGAAAATAAAGGTGATAAGCAGGATACGGATTCTCATATTATACTATATGGACTGAACGATAGGATTGATATTCATCACTTATTGATTTGTGCTTTTCGGTTTCAGAATAGGGTTAGGGGTTTCAGGATCAGGGGTAAGGGAGAGGTGGATTGCTGCGCTGTAGACATTGAAGTTAAAAAGTATTAAGCCGGTATTTTAAAGTGCCATTTGATAGCCCGTCATGCTCATGGCTAAAGCCTTTGGTTTGCATCAAACATTTTTACTTTTGATACGCATTGATTTAAAAGGATAAGCCTTTTACCTTTTAGAGGTAAAACGGAATTTTGATGATTTTATTATTCAGTTTTTGGCGTGCCGGCCTCCGTTTTCAAAGGCTCCTGAACACTTGGTTTACCTGGAATAATTTCTTCGACGGGAATTGCAGGATCAGGATTGGTAACAGCCTTGGTTTCCATATTCAGATCGTTTATTACCCTGGCTTTGGTGCTGTTAAGTTCCCGCCTTACGCTTTCAATCTGATCATCAATTTTGGAATGGGCCATATTTATTTCATCCTTCAGAACCGAAGTTTCCTGTTTGAATTCGCGGGTAAGATCGTTGGTGGCTTTTTTCATCTGGTTCATCAGTCGGCCTGCTTTCCGGGCCATTTCCGGCATTTTCTCAGGGCCAAAAACCAGGAACACCACCAGCATGATAATCAGCAATTCTCCTCCGCTTACATCGAGAAATAAAAGTACAGGTAATCCGGACATGGCTCGTGTTTTTAGGTATTAACCTACAAAAGTAATAAACTAGCTGCACTTAATCGAATAATATCTTTTCCATTTGAATCATTCGTTCAGCGCAAACCAGGGAGGAATTTGGCGAAGGGTTTGGCTTGCCAGACTTATTGCAAACCGGTCTTGTCATTATTCAGGCTGTATATGTAACAAGGTGAATGCAAGAATACGTCTAAGGTATTGTTAAAAAGCAAGTTGCAGACTTCCTGCATTTTTTTACTTATAATCGTAACGGATCATCGGCCGGGAAGCAGTATCTGAAATCGGAAATGGATTTTAACCGGTAATATCATGCCGGTCAACCTGAATCAGGATTATTTCAGGGCATTTATGGCTTTTTTAGCGACCTCGTTCTCCGGATCCAGCCCGAGTACTTTTTGCCAATAGCCTAACGACAGGATTTTATACTGTTCTTTTTCCGGATTATTTTTGTTGGTCTTAGCCGAATCATACTGCAGGTATGTATAATAACCCATATACCTGTAACCTTCGATCAGGTCGGTCCTGTATTTTTCCCTGTCGGTTTTTTGTTCGAGGATAGAAATGGTTTTTTCGTAATCGGCTTTGGCAAGTCCTAAGGTGGTTTCGGGGTCGGTGGCGGCGGCTGTGCGGGCGTGCCACAGATAACCCAGGTGCGAATTCGGCGATAATTCAATAAGCTTGCTGAAAGCTGAAGCAGCATTGGCCAGGTATAGCGGGCGCTGCAATGAATCGGAGGTTGAAACCACCTCGTTGGCGAGTAACAGCAAATCCTTTCCTTTGTTAAAATAGATTACTAATGACACATTTCCATTCCTGTAAGCAATGAGCTTATCGTAACAGGATACTGCTTCAAGGTATTTTTTTTGTTTTTCATATGACCTTGAGATATCTTCAAACAGAGCGATTCTGGTTGGATCCATTTCAATGGCTTTTTCGAGATACACTATTCCGAGAGAATCGTTGCCGGTTTGTGAAAACAGCTTACCCGCATATTCGTAATCGGTGGGAATAATCTTACTGGTATCGGCATCGGCCCGCAGGTCGAAAAACTTTTTTATTGCCAGCATGCCTTCTGCATAATTCCCCAATTCGTAAGCAATATATGCTTTTAGCCTCAGTAAAACAGCGTTTGCGGGTTCTGTATCCAGTACCGGTGATAGTAGAGTATCCGCTTTTTTAAATTCCCTGTTAAAATACAAGATAGTGATATATCGGAACAGGTCCTTATCGTTGAATTCGGCTATAGCCATATACCTGCCGAAAAGCAGGCTGGCTTTTTCGTAGCTTCCACGCTGAAACGACAGTTCGCCATAGATTTGCAGGGCTGGTATATAATTGGAATCCTTCGACAATACTCTATCCAGGTATTCTTCGGCTTCGGAGTAATTACCCCCTCTCATAAAAAGTCCGGCTTCATTGGTTCCGGCTTCCAGATTACCCGGATCATTGTACAATGCCTGTTCGTACCTGCCTGAAGCTAAACCTATAAAACGTTGCTGCTTAAATTGATCGCTCATCAGCAGGTAAATATGGCCTGCCGTGGTATACGGCAGAGGATTTTTAGGGTCGATTTGCGAAGCAAGGCTGAGCGGAAGGATCCATCCGGCGGTATCACCGGCCTGGAAACGTAGAAGACCGGTTTCGGTGAGCGAACCCACATCTTTGGCGGATGTGGCGTTTTTTTGAGTTTTATCCAGCTGATTCAGGGCCTGGATTTGATTCCCCGAGGAGAGATCGATTAAAGCCTGAGCCAGTTGAACAAGGATGCTTTTCGGGTTGGCAGCGGTAAGCTGAGAGCAGCAATATTTTGCTGAATCAACCTGGTTCTGCATAATATAAATCTTCTCCAAATAATACCAGTCAGAAACAGAGTTCCTGCTTTTCAGATTGCCAATGAACGCTGACTTAGCCTTGTTATATTGCTTCATTTCGAGCAGTTTCATAGCCGGATCCGGGGATTGGGCGAACAGGAAAGCCGGAAGTAAAAGCAGGAAAGTGGAAACTGCCGATTTTAAAATATACATTTTTATTTCCAAAAAGAGATTGTTCTGTGTTATTACCATGAAAGATCTATTCCGCTTCCTGCTTAATCCTCTTTTTTAACATTAACGGTTCTTTCAGGCAGAGTGTAGGGTAAGATGCCGGTTTTCAGAATAATGCGTTGCCCTTTGTCGCTGGCCACAAAGGAAGTAAAGCCGGTGCCAAGCCCGGCGCGGGGTTCGGCGATAATCATATAAATAAAGCGGGTAAGCGGGTATTTGCCCGTTGCTATATAAGCCTGGAAGGGCTGAAACGAGTTGTCGTTGGTTGCAACCTCTGCTGATGAGATTCCTGCCACCCTGACCTTCCGCAGGAAGGAAACACTTCCCGGATCACGACTGTTACTGATCCAGCTCATGCCAATCAAACCAATGGCTTCAGGGTTTTTTGAAATATAATCAACTACATCCAGGTTATACGACATTGCCGAGAGCTGCTTGCCGAGCTTCCCGGTCCTCGTAATGGAGTCGACCACGAGCCTGACAATGCTGGAATTCGGATTATCGAAAACCACTTTGATCTTGCCGAGCTTTGAACGGGGGTTCAATTGTTTCCAGGATGTAATTTCCCCCATCATTATTTTTCGCAGCTGTCCGATCGTGAAAAGCGTATCGGCATTTAGAGGGTTTACCAGTACGGCAATTCCGTCAACAGCCACAGGAATCTGCTGGGGGAAGAATTTCCTGCCGTGAAAGTAACTAATCTCCCTGGCATTCAGCCGGCGTGAGATGATTGCCAGCCGCACGCTGTCGCGCAGCAACAGGTTCAAGGCTTCCACTTCCGGAAGGTATTTCGGAAGTATGGAAGCATATTTATAGATAGCATGGAATACAGGGAGTTCAGCTTCGATGATAGGCTGTAAGGTTTCGTCGACGGCTATTGACACTTTCCCGGTTGTGGGGGTGTCAGAGTAATGGTCGGCCGATGGTTTGTTGAAGCATCCCGATGCCAGGAGGCTGAAACCCAATGCAATGAATATAAGCAGTTTTTTCATAAAATTATTCTTCCCAGGGTTTATTGCCCGGTTCTTCCATCCCGGATTCCTTCATGATCCTGTAGATTCTGAAAACGGCATAGACTAAAAGCAGGATTCCCAGTCCAAGAGACTGTGTCTTAGTTAACCCTGACCATCCCTTTACCAGCAGGAATATTCCTGAAAACAGGTAAATGCAAACCATGAGGTAGCTAAAGGCAGTTTTGAATGCCCAGCTGAGAGGTTTGCGGGAGTCAGCATCCTGAGGTAATTTCATGGGGATTAACCGTTTATCGTGAATCGTAGGGTAAGGCTATATTGAACAGGGACAGGTTTACCGTTTTGACGGCCCGGAATCCAGGGGGGCATGGATCGGATTACTCTCAGCGCTTCCTCATCGCATCCTCCTCCAATGCCGCGCACCACGGTTACATCCGATATTTGCCCGGTTTTACTCACCACAAAGGTTAGATATACAATGCCTTGAATACCGCTTTCGTGGGCCATGGCAGGGTAATGGACATTCTGGTTCAGGAATTTTATACGGGCCTCGTCGCCGCCCGGGAATTCAGGCATTTGTTCAACATACGTATAGAGTTTATTGGATTCATCTTCAACTACCTGCTTGTGCTGCTGCTGCAGATCGGCCAGGTCGGCAGCATTGGCATCTTCACTATTTCCCTTCACATCGGCAACCGAAACCGATAATTTCGATTCGGTTACTTCTTCCTGAGTTTTCATGATTTCCTCCTCTTTTACCTCAGCATCATCTTTAATCACCGGAGGCGTAAATTTGATAGTGCTTTTAATTTTCTGAGGCGGTTCCTCTTCAAGTTTTGGCTGAACCACATCTTCTTTGGGCTTGTTCCTCTCCAGGTCTATGTTGGCCAGGTTTGTCACTTCCACATTCATCAGGCGGTCGGCAGGAATAATGCTATTGATCAGGCGCGGTAAAGTGAACACAGTCAGAAAAAAAAACAGCATCACAAGAATAGCGGTGCGATGCCGGCGGGAGGAGAATTTGCGCAACATATATGCGCCGTACTCTTTAGGCCGGTCCTCGAATACAATATCGCACCAGTCCTCCGAGAATATATTTATTTTTTGCATTGTTACGTACTTTAAATCATGGTTTACGGGTGCAATGCTTAAATATTTTTATCCTTGATGAGTTGTAAGTCCGGCAGGTCAATATCCACAATGGCGTAGCGGCTGATGCTGCAAATATTCATTTCGTCGAGTGCATCAACCAGGTTTTTGTAGTTGGAATCGTCAGTAGCCATGATTCTGACAATGGGGGCATTTTTGTTGGCCTTGATTTCGCCCAGTCTTTTTTGAAATACATCTTCCTCCATCCTGGTTTTGGCTTTCTCCATTTTAAGATCCTCAACCTGCCTGGCCACGTCGTAGTTTTTTTCAAGCAGGAGCTTGCGAAGGCCCTCAGGCGAATAATTTGTTTCGATCAGCTGAGCCCCTTCCGTTTTGCCAAAATAGTAGAATACCTTATCGTTTTTGCCTAATATCAATGTGACTGCCTGTGAAGCTTTTGCAACGGTTTTATCTTCTTCATTCAGCTTTTTGTCAGAAGGCATGGTGATCTCCATGGTTTGAGGCTTGATGAGGGAAGTGGCCAGCATGAAGAAGGTGATTAAAAGGAAACCCAGGTCGACCATAGGGGTAAAGTCGATACGCGTAGGCAATTTTTTTGACCGTCGTTTGCCGCCTTTTTTATGCGTGTTTGAATCCTGACTGATGTCTGCCATTTTTCCGGATGTTTATGTTAAGAATTATTTACCGGGAGCTTTTTCAAGCCTGGTTATCAGGTTATACCGGTTTTCATCGAGTTCCTGTAAACTCTTCATTACCTTCCTGATGACGGGGTAAGGTGTTTTCTGGTCCGCTTTAATGGCGATGCGCATATCGGGATTGACTTCCCTGGCCGATCGTACCCATTCTCTGAACTGGTTGTCGGTTGAATCAGCAGGTATTCCCAGGTTGTTTTGTGGCAGATCGCGTACATCGGGCGACAGGTTCAGGTAAGCTTTCATCGAATACATGGGATTGCCAACCAGGTCGAGTAGTGAGTAGCGTTTCATTTCTTCGGTGGTTAAGCTGACTTTGTAGGAGGCTGCCATTTTTTCGATGAGCTGCCTGCGTTTTTCCTGCCCGTCGATACCAAAATACACTTTCCCGGATGGATCAACCAACACAGTCATAATGTTGGTTTCCGGGATCTTGATCTCAGATATGGAAGAGGGCGTAGCCACCAGTATGGGTTCTTTCTTGGTGAAATTTGAAGTCAGCATAAAAAAGGTCAGCAGCAGGAAAGCAACATCACACATGGCAGTCATGTCGATCCAGGTGCTTTTTCGTTTGATTTTTACTTTTGGCATGTTTAATCCTTTTTAGCAATCATGAGCATATTATACATGGTTGGTTGCATAGGACTGCACAAGGCTGAATCCGGCTTCATCAATGCTGTAGGTGAGTTTATCGATCCTGGTGGTAAATACGTTATAGAATATCAGGGCCACGGCGGCGGTGCCGATACCGAAAGCTGTATTGACAAGGGCTTCGGATATTCCCTGGGCCAGGGCTACCGAGTCGGGTGCACCAGCATTGGCCAGGGCGCCAAAAGCCCGGATCATGCCCAGAACTGTTCCCAGCAGTCCCATCAGTGTTCCCAGGGATGTAATGGTGGCCAGTACAACCAGGTTTTGTTCCAGGGCCGGAAGTTCAAGAGAGGTGGCTTCTTCCACTTCTTTCTGCAGGGCTGTAAGTTTCTGGTCTTTAACCAGGGTAGTGTCTTTTTCGAGTTGCTGGTATTTTTCCAGTACCGCACGCACCACGTTGGCAACGGAGCCCTGCTGCTCATTGCAAGCTTCGAGAGCTCCTGCGATATCATTCTCTACCAGCAGGAATTTTACATCCTGTACAAATTCGGTCACATCGCCCCTGCCAATACCCTTGCTGATGGCTATAATACGTTCGACAATGAAAGTGAAAACGATCAAAAGCAGTGTCATCAGGATAGGAACTATTAGGCCGCCCTTGTAGATGATTCCATAATAATTCCCAGGCAAAGCTGCATTTGCCGAATTATTGCCCTGGAAATTGGCCGGATTTCCCATAATGTATCGGAATACCAGGATAGCAACTACCAAAGCCACAGGGATTACAAGTACGGCAAAGCCAAGTTTGAATCCACGTTTTTTCGATTTACGGTTTTTTTTCATATTTATGTGATTTATGGAGATTAGTTGAGCCGATTTAAGTTAAAGGTAAGACTGAAGCGTTGACAGGTATGATATAAATAAATGTAGAACAGGGAACAGTTTTTTGATGGTTAATTTGGGTAGTGCAGTCTGTTCTTCTTATTTCTTTAATGGATTTTAGACAGACAATATAGGCCTGAATATGCTTATGCCTTAGATTATTTTAACCTAAAACGCTTATTCGTTTCCGATATTGTTACCTGAATTCCTATTGCAGTATCGGTTTCAATAACGCATTGGTATAGTATTCATGATTCCGGCATTGCTTATCTGTTTGCCGGAGTAAGGGAAAATTGTATTGCTTGATTTATAAAAGCAATTCCCTGTAACATAAACGTCCTCCCTTAAGCTGTTGCCCTGAATAACAGAGGAATCAGCAAATAATGTATGACAGACTGTTTCGGGTTCCATCAAAGTGCTTGCCTTTATTGAAGTTACAAAGTTAAGTAAGAAATTTACAAACCATAGAAAAATATAAGAGTTTGAGAGAGGGGGTAAAACTATTTAACATTTATTAGCAGCAGTCGTATTGCCTGTAAAATAGTTGCATTTCCGTGCTTTAATCTCAAACCGGTCTGAATATAGACTGAACACAAAACATGCTGCTGATTCCCGGGGGAGGAACAGTATAAAGCCTGAAAATTTATTGGAATGGCTATACTTAACAAGCTTTGCAGCCGTTATTGGGAAGCTGCTGAATTTGCGAGTTGTAGTAGCAAGAGCATTCAACGTAATTAGTTTCAGTACACTTCTGAAGGCATTAATGGTATGAGAGTGTCGTCTGTTACATGTGTAAGAGAAAATGCCTTTGACCCCTGAAAATATTTAGGTTAAATTCCTTTTAAAGAGTAGTTCAACTCGCTCAACCTTAAACTCAACCATAGCTTGAAGCTTAATCGCGCTAATATAAGAGAACGGCTTTGAGTATCCCCTTGTATTTCTGTCTAACTTTGTGACAAATTTGACGTTTTTTAGTCTTTGATTTAACCGATGACGGCTTTCCGAAAGAAGAAACAGTACCTGAACTCACTTGATGACATTGTTTTCGAGCACCGGAACAAGGATTATGGCTGTTATCATATCAGGGCTACCTACCGTCGTCGATTGGGCTATAGTTTCGTCCTGGTACTGTTCCTATTCCTGGCAGGCACCCTGACAGTGTATTTCTGGAAGATTAATCCGTGGTACGAACCCCTTAACAAATCGGACGAATCCTATACCGACCGTATTGATTACGATCCTGATCTGATTCATATCATCAATCAATTGTCAGTGGTTCCGCCTGATAGACAAATTGTTCTGAGTGAAATGGATGAAGCTGTTCAAAATAGGGAACAAATAAGGAGAGTTGATTTTCGGATGGATATCCCCAAGGTAGAACTCAAGCCTGTGGTTACCCCTATGGCTGATACTTCAATTACGAAAAAGGCTGATAACTTACTCCTGAGGCACAAGGAAAACCTCCAAAAACAAATGGCCCGGTTTGCTGATTCCCTGTCATTTATTCTTGAAAAGGTGCCCCAGTTTCCCGGAGGGAATGCAGCAATTCAATCCTATTTTTATAAGAATCAGCATTATCCCGAATATACCCTTTCGAGAGGGATTCATGGAAGCCCTATAGTGAGCTTTATTGTCAGCAAGGCTGGGATAGTCGAAAATGTTAGGGTAGTGAAAGGCATTGATCTACAGCTTGACCGCGAAGCAGTGCGGCTGGTGAAATCCATGCCTGTATGGCAACCTGCCCTATATAAAGGTAAGCCTGTTGCATGTATGTTGCTTCTCCCGGTTGATTTTACCATTAAGTGAAACAGTATGCCTGCATACTATTAAGGCCCGGTTTGCCTGAAAGCATTCAGCTTTTAGCTTGGTTTAAATCAGTTTTACTTGCTGATATTGTTAATCTTGCTGTGATGCCTGCTGTAGGCAAAATAGATAACGATGCCTATGGCCATCCATATGATGAGGCGAAGCCAGGTGTCGCGGGGCAGGGTAGCCATCACGCCCAGGGAAGATAATACACCCAGTATGGGGACCAGGGGAAATAGAGGCGTTTTGAAGGGGCGGTGGATTTTCGGCCGCTTGTATCTCAATACCAGTATCCCGGCGCATACGAGAACAAATGCCAGCAACGTTCCGATTGAAACAAGCTCTCCCAGTATTCCAATGGGGAACAGCCCCGAAACAACCATGGCAACTCCTCCGGTAACCATGGTAGTAATATAAGGTGTTTTAAATTTAGGATGTACTTTCCCAAATGATTTAGGCAGAAGCCCATCGCGCGACATGGAAAAGAAAATCCTGGGTTGTCCCATAAGCATGACCAGGATCACCGAACTTAACCCGGCAATGGCACCTATTTTAATAGGCAGTCTCAGCCAGGCCATTCCCTGACCGGCTGCATTCACGGCTACGGCAACAGGGGCAGGGTCACTCAGTTTGGTATATGAAACTATCCCGGTCATGACCAATCCAACCAGGATATAAATAACGGTGCAAATGATCAGTGAACCCAGTATGGCCCATGGCATGTCCTTTTGAGGATTCTTTGCTTCCTGGGCAGCCGTCGAAACCGCATCAAAGCCTATGTAGGCGAAAAAAATAACACCTGCTGCGCGAAAGATGCCGCTCCAGCCGTAATGACCGAATTCACCCGTATTTTTAGGGATAAAAGGGGTAAGGTTATCGGCAGCCACGTAATGCACTCCAAAACCTATGAATAACAGTATCACGATCACTTTCACCAGCACAATGACATTGTTGAAATTTGCTGATTCCTTAATGCCCAGAACGAGTAAGGTGGTAACCACAGCTACAATAAAGATGGCTGGAAAATTAAATAAGGCTCCTGTGGTTGTCCAAGCCCCGGTAGTCGCATCATAATAAAACGGAGCACTCGATATGGATGCCGGGATTATGATCCCGAAATCCTTAAAGAAACTCACAATGTACCCTGACCAACCCACAGCAACCGTTGATGCGCCGAATAAATACTCAAGAATCAGATCCCAGCCGATAATCCAGGCAATAAATTCACCCAGGGTAGCATAGGCATAGGTGTAAGCACTGCCTGCTATTGGTATCATGGATGCAAATTCGGCATAACACAATCCGGCAAAGGCACAGGCGATTCCTGCAACCACAAATGATAACACCACTGCCGGTCCGGCGTAGTTAGCTGCAGCCTGGCCCGTGAGCACAAAAATCCCCGCGCCAATGATGGCTCCTATACCCAAAGAAATGAGATTCCACCTGCTGAGTGTCCGTTTTAAGGAGTTTTTATCATCTGTTGTTTCTTCGAGAAGGGTGGTGATTGACTTTACTGCAAACAGATTGGCCATTGTATGTGGTTTAAGTTACGTCAAACGTACATAAAATTTTCAAATCCATGGCTAAAAAGAAGTCAGATTGTAGTATTTTCTTGCAGTTTATGTGCATTTACCGTTCATGTATGCCTGCCATATTATCTGAACCCGGGCAGCAGCCGCTATTGATTCTGTGCTCCGACTCGGGTTGATATATGCAGGCCTGTGCATTGAAGCCGTTTTTCAGGGTTTTGAAACCGGGAATCGGAGGTTCCTATATGGGTTATCAGGCAGAGTGATTTCAGCTTGTTTTCAAACTATGCAAAGGGACGAAGATGCAGCTTCCTGTGCGGGGCCAGGTGCGGCTTTGCCAAAAAGCGTTAATTATCAGCTGCCGACTTTCTTTTTTTGTAGATTTGTAACATTAATACTCTGATTCCGGAATTGAAAAATAGCCCTGTCAAACCCACTCTGGACGATATTGCCTTTGAAGGCCGGAATAAGGTTTATGGCGCTTACCAGCTCCGAAAAACCTACCAGGCCCGGCTTTTACGCAGTTTTATCTATTCTTTGTGTTTTTTTCTTTTGTTACTGCTGGCTTTTACCCGGGTTATCCATCATCATTCGGCTGACTATTATTACAACCCGCTGCTGGATGCCCAGGTTGTGGGTGTTAATCTTACCGATAATCCTTATTCCATGGTTACCATCGACCGTTCTGGGGGCTCATCCTCAGCATCTGCCGTCATGCCCCGTGAAATAATAGATGATAATGAAGTAGTGGTAAACCAGCCGAAGACAGGCACTTCCGTACCGGGTACCGGCGACTCAACCGGCACAGGGGGGAAAGGGAGCGGCGAAAGCGGATCAGGGAACTCCAAAGCCAGCGGGGGCGGCATGGAAGGCGAAGTATACGGGTCGGCTGACGTTAATCCGCAATTCCCCGGTGGGATCAGGGCCATGCAGGCTTTCCTCAAGGAGAACCTCGAAAACAGTGAAATAGCCAGGAGGTCCAGCATACGCGGAATCATACAGATATATGTTGTAATACTCGCTGATGGTTCTTTAGCAGATATAAAAGTAGTGAGGGGATTGCAGCCTGAACTGGATGCCGAAGCTGTAAGGGTGGTACGTTCCATGCCGCTCTGGAAACCGGGGATGCGGGCCGGGGTTCCGGTGAACGTTAGGTGTATTCTGCCGATCTCGGTGTCACCTGTAAGATAAAGGTTAAAGGAGAAAGGTTAAAGGTTAAAGGAGATAGGTTAAAGGTTAAAGGAGAAAGGTTAAAGGAGGAGTTCAATCCGAAAACCCCGTTTTGACTTATTTTGACAAATTATATAGGTGAATATCAACACATTATAAAGACGAAATGAAGCATAATTGACTTATTAGAGTGGACTCAAGGAGGAAGGTTAAAGGTTAAAGTTGAAGGGGAGACAAGGAGAAGGGGAGACAAGGGGAAGGCTCCGGGGGAAAGGTTAAAGGTGAAAGGTTAGAGGTTAAAGTTGAAGGGGCGACAAGGAGAGGGTTACGGGGGAAAGGTTAAAGGTGAAAGGTTAAAGGTTAAAGTTGAAGGGGCGACAAGGAGAGGGTTACGGGGGAAAGGTTAAAGGAGAAAGGTTAAAGGTTAAAGTTGAAGGGGCGACAAGGAGAGGGTTACGGGGGA
>CAIPFN010000195.1 GCA_903864265.1 uncultured Bacteroidales bacterium
CCCAGTGAGCAAGTTTGGAGCATCCGAAGTTCAAAGATTGAAAGTGAATTCCGGCTGGCTCACACAGGAATTGAAAGATTACATGCGCGAGCTGCTTCTTTCCAAACAGGTTTTTGAGTACACAGCAAATGGCCTTTTCCCAGTCATAATTACCAATGACAAAATGAAATCCTTCTTCCAGGATAATGATTATCTGTATGACATTGAAATTGATTATGACAGGGCTTACAGAGATTTTTTTTTTCAAAGTTCATAATTAGGACTTTCATCGCTACAGATGGAGAATATTCAGATGATTACGAAGACCAATACAGTTAGATCATGACCCACGCTGAAGTTTTAGCAGTTATTCAGGCAGCTCTTTCACAAAGACCGGCAGGCCAAAAAGTCCTTGTTTCCGCGCACGAAGCTGCAGAAATAAAGATTCTTGATTATATCGAACAGGTCATTGCAGGGATCCCGGTTCTAACAGAAGGGCAGGTAAATACAATTGCAGGAGTTCAGTCAAATTTATCCTGGGCAAACGCTTTCCCTAATTCGCGTTACACTTTCACCATCAATGGTTTTGATGCCACCGGTGCCCCTGTTGAAATAAACCTTATCGATAAGTATCCTGGATATATCACTATCAAAACATTTGTCGCTTCCACTGTTCATGCAATTGCCATTTCACATAATCAATTCATCTAATCCACCTATCCATTATGAAAAAGATCCTTTTCGCTTGTCTCCTGGTAATGTTCATTGCTTCATCGCTGGCACAAACCCATACTTTTGAATCAATTGCCTTTACCTCAGGAGGAAAAATTTCTAAGTGCGCTTTCGCGCCAACATCTTTAATGTTTAATGATACAAGTTATCTGGCTTTCCCCGGCTTCGGGACTGACCATACACATGCAGCATATGGTGATCATACCCACACGGGTTGTAATTTCTGGATGGAACAAACAGGTTCAACAAATAATTTATATTCAAATCATACCGGGAATATTGGAATCGGAACAACGAATCCATACGATGCCAAATTACGAATTGCAACTAATAGTTCAAATCCAGGACTGTATATAACAAATACTATGGGATGGGGAGTATATTCAAACACAACAAGTGATGCTGGATATTTTGTTTCGAATACAGGAAGAGGAATTTACGCAACATCATCTTCTGGATATGCAGCAATATTTGACCAAGGAATGGTAGGTATTGGAAAAACAAATCCTACTGCATTACTTGATGTTAATGGTTCCATAAAAGGAGCATCAGATGCTGGAACTGCTATTACTGGAACTGTTATATCAAATGGTGTTGGTGTATATGGTTATGCAAGTGGAACGTCTGGTATAGGAGTTGATGGATATAGTTATTTAGTTGGAACGGGAGTTCGTGGAACAAGTTCAAGTGGAACAGGTGGATCATTTACTTCTGCAACAGGAACTGCATTAAAAACAGATGCACAATCTGGTGGTGGTTATGCGGGTATTTTTATGGGCGGAAATGTCGGGATAAAAACAACCGCTCCGCTTGCACCTCTGGATGTTAATGGAAATGCATTGATTAATGGAGCAACTGTTGGAATCGGTGCAAATGCAGGA
>CAIPFN010000196.1 GCA_903864265.1 uncultured Bacteroidales bacterium
CTTTTCATTTTTCACTATTCGTTATTCACTATTCACTATTCACTATTCACTATTCACTATTCACTATTCACTATTCACTCGCCTCTCACTACTCACCTCTTTTTACTCAAAAACCACAACTATACTCCCAATAAAAAAACAGCCGGCCGTTTATGTAGTTCCGGTTTTTGCTTTTTCCATTCCTGTACCGGCATGCTTCGTATCCATTCGGTATCCAGGCTGAGGTCGGCGGCAATGCAGAGGGTAAGCGTTGCGCTGCACGTTTTCAGGATGCTTTCGAGCATAGCCATATTGCGGTAAGGGGTTTCTATAAAGATCTGGGTCTGCCCGCCTCTGGAAGCTGCGTTTTCGAGTTCGCGCAGCGATTTCGTGCGTTCATCCGGTTTCACCGGAAGGTAACCGTGAAACACAAAGTTCTGCCCGTTCAGGCCGGATGACATCAGGGCCAGCATAATGGATGAAGGCCCGGTGAGGGGGATCACCCTGATTCCTTTGCGGTGTGCAAGCCGGACTACAATATTTCCAGGGTCAGCGATGCAGGGTAACCCGGCTTCGCTAAGCAAACCGATATGCTGGCCGCGGGATGCATTCTCGAGCATACTCGTTGCTTCCGCATCAGGAGTATGTTCGTTTAACAGGTAAAAAGTCACCGTTTCGAAATCTTTTACGTAACCTGCTTTACGAAGGAACCTCCTGGCAGTTCGAAGCTCTTCCACTATAAAGGTGTCAATTCCACTGATGATTTGCATATTCAAAGCAGGTAAACCGGCTTCGAAGCCGGTATCGCCCAGCGGTGTGGGAATAAGGTAAAGATTTCCTTTAGTCATAGGTGGAGTCATGGGAGATTTTATAGCTTAACGAAGTGCTTTTATTATTACGCGAGCAGAAAGGGTAAGTAGTGACCGTATGCTTAGGTGTACCGAAAACATTCAGGGTTTCAATGCCGTTGGAAATCATGCCTGGAAAAGGAATTTCCCTTCACGCTCCAGTTCATTTGTATTGTGTCGGATAATGGCATACTGGCTCTGAACCCTTGTACTAAACAGAACCGGCCTTTCAGGCTGAAACCGGAAGGCTAAAACCTAGCCCCGCGTTTCTACAACCAAGGCAAATGCATCAGATCCACATTTCCTCCTGAGATGATGATACCGATTTTTTGCCCGGCAAAGCGTTGTTTATGCCTCAACACCATGGCTAAAGCCACTGCCGAGGAGGGTTCGATGATGATTTTCATCCTTTCCCAAACCAGTTTCATGGCTTCCATGGTAGCCTGGTCGTTCACTGTTACGATATCGTTGACCAGGCGGCGTATGATGGGGAAGGTAAGAGTGCCTAGGGAAGTCAGCAGGCCGTCGGCTATAGTGTTGGGATTCAGGGAAGGGATCAGTCGTTTCTGATAGAACGATTGGTAGGCATCGTCAGCGCCTGAAGGTTCGGCCGCTATCACTTTTGTTGAGGGTGAAAAATAGTGCACCGCCAGGGCTGTCCCACTCAGTAAGCCGCCTCCCCCGACAGGTACTATCAGTACATCGAGTCCGGGCTGGTCCTCGGTGAATTCAAGCGCTGCCGTGGCCTGCCCTGCAATGACCGAGAAATTGTTGTACGGGTGAATCTCGAAGGCATTTGTTTCATTCAGCACTTCGTTCAGCTTTTCTTCGCGCGCCTCAAGGGTGGGAGTACAAAAGCTTATTTTTCCCCCGTAGGTTTTAACCGCTGCAATTTTGACTTTCGAGGAATTTTCGGGCATTACAATATAGGCCGGGATATTCTTCAGATGGGCCGCCCGTGCCAGGGCGGCAGCATGATTCCCCGACGAATGGGTGGCAACTCCCTGCTTCAGGTCGTAAGGATCAATACTAAATACGGCATTGGTGGCGCCCCGCGATTTAAAAGCACCGGCTTTCTGCAGATTTTCGCACTTGAAATATATGCTGGCCCCGGCCAGGTTGTCGATGGCACTGCAGGTCATCACAGGAGTGCGATGAATATAAGGCTGAATGCGTTGTGCTGCTTTTAAAATGTCTTCTCTGCCCGGTTCCAGGTGCTGTTCCATTTATTGTCCTCCGTTAATTAATTCAATGGCAATCTTTTCGGTAGCCTTATCCAGTAAATGATAGGTCCTCTCAAACCCATCGTCTCCGCCATAATATGGGTCAGGAACAGCTGTATTGCTGCCCGGGCTGATCGCGTTCAGGATGTAATCAACCTTGTTCATCTGATCCTTGCTCACAGCTACGGAGTGAACATCCTGGTAATTTCCCGAATCCATCACATAGATCAGGTCGAAGGTATCAAAATCCGATTTCCGGAAAAGCCTCGACTGTTGTCGCGAAATATCGATTCCATGTTGTTTCATTACCCGCACAGCCCTGAAATCGGGGGCATCGCCGGTGTGAAAGGATTCAAATCCGGCCGAATCCACTTCTGCATCAAGCTTGTATTTATTGATTTTTGAACGCATAATCCCTTCCGCCATGGGCGAACGGCATATATTGCCAAGGCATACCATCAGGATTTTCATTGACCGTAAGTTATTGTCATATTAGGATATACCTGATTTTTATTTAAAATACAGTCCGGAATAAAAGCCGTTTGCCCTGAAGTATTCATACCCATGAAATCAAATTTATCATTTTATGCTTTTGCCAGAATCCCTGTGTCACAATAGGTTTACGAAAAGCCGAAATGAGTTATAACAGGATCCGGGCAACAGGCTTAATGCAAAAATAAGCTTATCTTCTCTATAAATTCGTTTTCCCTGAAAGGTTTGAAAAGTATTTCACTGAAGCCTGCGCTTTTCATCCGCTCTACATCATCATTCATGACGCTGGCTGTTACAGCAATCACCGGTATGGAAGCTATACCCTCGGTGGCACGGAGTTTACGGGTAAAATCGAGCCCCGATAATACAGGCATATTGATGTCGGTGAGTATCAGGTCGATTTTGTTTTGCGATAGCAGCTCAAAAGCGATCTGGCCATTTTCGGCTGAGATAACCCGGATGTGATGCTTTTTACAGATCGTCTTTATCAACAGTATACTGAAACTATCGTCTTCGGCCAGCAGTATGGTCTTGCCGGCAGGGATTGTATGGCTCAACCCCGGTTTTGCTACAGAGCTTTCCTGTTCCCTGGGCCGGGCATAAGGCAGTTCGACGGCAAATACCGAACCTTTTTCGGAAGTTTCCTTTACATAGATTTTGCCGCCCTGTTGTTCAATCACCTTCCGGGCTATGGGCAAACCGAGCCCGGTTCCGGGTTTCCAACGCCTGCTTTCATTTTCTTCGAGCCGTTCAAATTCATTAAATATGTCGTTTACCTTGTTAGCCGGTATGCCCATACCGGTATCCGCTATTTCAAGGTAAAGCTGGTATCCCTCGCCATAAGGGATAAGGGATGCTCTGACGCTGATTTCTCCGGCTTCGGTATATTTTACCGCATTGTCTATCAGGTTGACAATGACTTGTTTAAGTCTGAATTCATCGCCGCTCACCTTTATATCTTCCATGGCTGGCAGTTGCAGGCTAAGCTTTAGATTTTTGTTACGGGCCATGAGAATCATGGTGCCGGCAGCAGATTGAATGGCCTTGAAAGGATGGAAAGTAATCCTGTCAAAAGACATCTTACCTGCTTCCAGGCTCGAAAAGTCAAGTATTTGATTTACAGTGGATAACATAAGATCGGCTGAAGTATGTATAGCTGTAAGGTATTTATCCTGATTTTCAGCGGGCGCTGACCTGAGTTGTTCGGTAAAGCCCATGATATTATTGAGCGGAGCCCTGATTTCGTGGCTCATTCCCGATAAAAACCGCGTCTTTTGAAGCGAAAGATTCTCTGCTTTCAGCTTTTCATGCTCCAGGTTTTTAGCACTCACTTTTATCTTTTTCATATAGTAAGTCAGAATAAAAAAGAAAACCACTGCTATCAGAACCGAGATAGCCGCAATCAGCGAAATGGAAAGCGCCGATTTTTCGCTGGTACGTATAGCGTTCTCTTTAATGGCATTTGCTGTCTCAAGGTCAGCTATTTTTATCTGGTTAAGGATTTTAACAATTTCTTCAATAATTTGTTCGTTCACCGATGCTAAAGCTCTCTCGTTTTTATCCAGCCGGCTGCGACCATCGGTATATGAATTGATTTTATCCGAATAATACGCCTGTATTTCCTGTTGAAGGGCGTATTCGGGAGTAGCCTTAACATGGCTTGCCACAGTAGAGTCTTGAACCTCTTCGGTATGTTTTACAATAATACTCTTCCTTTGAGGAGCATGATCGTCCCTGAAAAGTTTCTTTACCTTTTTGAAAAACCCCTGTTTCTGAGTGCTGCTGTTGTCCAGTATACTGTCAACACTCGATTTTTTATGAAGGTTTTGTATTTTGCTCAGGTCGAAAGCTGGCAGTTGTGGTTTATGATAACTATTGGTATCCCACTGACCCGCCACCGTAAGCAGGGAATCGGTCAGCCGTTTTAAACTGATGACGGTATTGGTAATATTCGTTTTCTGTTCAAGGGTCAGGCCGATTTTACCTGTATTTACTCTTTGAACTGAGAGGAGCCGGATCGAATCAATAATGCCGGAAACCTCGTGCAATTTACGGCTATAGTCCTCGAAATATGAACGTTGATAAGTCGCCAGGTATAAACGGAAATGATTCTCGGCCTGGTATAAAGCGAAAATCCCTCTCCCCGGCATTTCCATTTCAGGATTTACCTTCGATAATTTTTCAACCGACTGCACCAGGGTATGGGTGTTCTTTTGCCAAACACACAGGGCCAGCCCGCAAGCAATCAATACCAGGAGTACACGACCGGCATGCAGCATTCTGACCTGGCTTTCCATTGGAATTTTATTTCTCATAAGTGTATGATTTATTCTTAACAAGCCAGCAGAAACTTGCTATTATGAGTAATTGAGCTGAGTGGCGGAATTTTGAACAGAGCTGTTTTAATACGCTGATTCAAACCGGATGTTGCAGTGCCGGATTTACGATCAGGGTGTAATTTTAGCTTATCTGGGGACAAAATACCTGCTTGCAAAAGTTAATCCAAAATTAAGAAATCCCGCTGACAAAGCAATACAGAAGGAATAAGCGGGATTGTATCCCTGTTTCAGTGAATTTTTTAAAAAAATATGTATAGGCTAAAAAAAAAGGAAGTTGTTAATTACAACTTCCTCAGGAATGAATGCGTTAATTAAAACTTGATTCGCTTTTCTATTTCTTCCACATAGGTGCGGAATTGCTTATCGGTTTCAATCAGGTTATTTACGGTGCGGCAGGCGTGAAGCACGGTGGCGTGATCCTTATTGCCGCAATGCAACCCAATGGTGGCAAGCGAAGCCTTTGTGTGTTTCTTCGAATAGTACATGGCCAGTTGCCTTGCCTGAACAATGTCGCGTTTGCGGGTTTTGGAGTTGATCGAGTCGACAGGAATATCAAAATAATCGCATACTATCTTCTGAATGAAGTCGATGGATATTTCGCGGGCTGTATTTTTGACAAATTTATCAATCATTTGCCTGGCCAGATCAATAGTGATGGCTTTCTTATTCAGCGATGACTGAGCCATCAGCGAAATCAGCGCTCCTTCGAGTTCCCTCACATTGGTGGTAATGCTGTAGGCAAGGTATTCGAGCACTTCGTAAGGCATGTCAATGCCATCTTTGTATAGTCTCTTTTTCAGGATGGCTATGCGTGTCTCCAGATCAGGAACCTGCAGATCGGCTGCCAGGCCCCATTTGAACCTGGATAAGAGCCTGGGCTCTAAACCTTTAAGTTCAACCGGAGCCTTGTCGCTGGTGAGTATGAGTTGTTTCCCTTTTTGATGCAGATGGTTGAAAATATGGAAGAAGACGTCCTGCGTTTTTTCCTTACCGGATAAGAAATGAATATCATCGATAATCAGCACATCAATCATCTGGTAGAAATGTACAAAATCGTTCTGGTTATTGCTGCGTACCGAGTCGATAAACTGTTGTGTAAACTGTTCAGTAGCAACGTACAAGACGGTTTTCTCAGGAAAATTATTTTTTACCTGTAAACCAATGGCCTGGCCCAGGTGAGTTTTGCCTAAGCCTACAGGACTGTACAGGAATAAAGGGTTGAATGCCGTTTTACCCGGGTTGCAGGCAACGGCGTAGCCGGCTGAACGGGCCAGGCGGTTGCAATCACCTTCTATAAAATTATCAAACGAGTACGATTCATTCAATTGCGATTGAACCTGAATCTTTTTCAGGCCGGGGATAACAAAGGGATTAGGTATCTCTTTCGATTTGCCTGCATTTAAATCTATCGGCATCTGAACAGATGGATTTGTGGTTGCTTTCCTGTTACTGGTGGGTATACGGATAGTGTATGGGTCAGAGGTATAGGCTCCTTCCATTACAATACTATATTCCAGCCGGCCATTGGGCCCCAGCTCGTTTCGAATGGTTTTCTTCAGCAGGGTAATATAATGTTCTTCGAGCCACTCATAAAAAAACTGGCTGGGAACCTGTATAGTGAGGATATTGTTTTCCAGCTTTATGGGTAATATAGGAGAAAACCAGGTTTTGAAACTTTGATAGTTGAGGTTGTCGCGGATCACTTTCAGGCAATTTTCCCAAACTTCCTGGTGAAGTTCTTTCATACCTTCCATTTCGTTGTGTTGCATGTTAACTATAGGGTGTTATCAATCGTTTAATACGTGTATATTTTCGTCAAGGGTTCAATGCTGTGCGAATTTATTCTTAATTCTTTTAGTTCGCACAATATTGAATAAAATCTACATTTTGTCCATATTTACTTCTTCTTTTCCTTAGTCCATTTAAGGTCTCTCCCTATTTCAAGGTTTAAAAAATTTAACCGATCATTAAGCA
>CAIPFN010000197.1 GCA_903864265.1 uncultured Bacteroidales bacterium
CCACTGTACGGGAATAAGATGTGTCTCCCGGCCCATATTTGAGTTTCGTTCTTCATCCCCTCTTACTCCCAGGGCTACCATAAACCAACGCCCATCCTTTAATTCAATCAGGTCGGCATGCCCGGTGCTTACAACCCAGTTGTCATACGACAGGTTTCGCGAGGTCAGTATAGGGTTTCGGTCGTTCGACACATAGGGCCCGGCGATGGAGTCGCTCACGGCAATCATCATGGCATGATTAAAACTGGTTCCGCCTTCGGCTATCATTAAATAATACCTGTTATCTTTCCTGTACATGTGAGGGCCTTCGGCCCATACCCCTCCACAGGCGCCTCTCCATAAGTAACTCCGCTTGCCGGTTAATTTCCAGGAATTCAAATCTATCTGCTGCAGCCAGATTTCACCCTCTCCCGGGAAACCCGGATTTTCGGGCGAATGTGTGCCTACATACCATACTTTCCCGTTGTCATCGAAAAATATATCCGGGTCAATACCCGGGGCTCCTTCCAGAACATGCGGCTGCGACCAGGGGCCTTCGGCATTTTTGGCCGTAATAATAAAGTTAACAAAATCGGTTTGCTGCTTTGCCTGGTCGTAATAAACATTAGTCGTGATAATATATAAAGTGCCATCATGAAACCTGATGGTGGGGGCATGAATCCCTCCGTCGGATTGCACGTCTGTGAGGTTAACAAGCCCGTTGCACTGCTCTTTTCGCTGAAGTCCGTATCCAACCAGGTCCCAGTTTACCAGATCTTTGCTTTTATGGATCGGAAGCCCTGGATAATACTCAAAGGATGAATTTACTAAATAATAGTCGTCACCTGCCCTGCAAATGGAAGGGTCGGGATATCCCCCGGGAAGAATAGGATTTATAAAATAATTTTCTGGCATATGGGAACTTCCCTTATCCATCGGGCTATGCTGAGCCATTACCACCGCTGAAAGCATTCCTGCTAAAAATGTTAAAACAATTTTCATATTCATATAACCCTATTTTTAGCCTGATAGCCTGTTGCAGCCGGTGCCGATAACTTGTATCGCTGCCTGAAATCAAAATTACTCAAAATTTGCCTGGCAATGCGGGCAAAACGCTTTTATCATTTTATGATCAGTTTTCGGGATGCCATCTTTAGCTTTTCATTGCCGGTTCGTGCCAGTCAAGGTTCAGGCTCAAAAAACAATTAAACTGATTTTTGAGAAAAGACAAGTATGCTGATTAAATTCCGTCAATGGTGCCTTGCCGGTTGAAGCCCTTAATTATCAGTGAAACAGCTTTTTGAACGGCTGATGACAAAGAATCGAGGTATTGCGCCTGGGTAAGAAAAATAATCTCATGCGACAGATCCGGATATTTCTTCGCTGTTTTAACCATGATTTTAAAAGCCGTGAGCCTCACCGAAGGCTTGTTGCCTGTTGTTTCCCAAATCGTAGTGCAAATGTTAAAAAGATATCCCTCATATTCTTCGTTTAATTCCATCTTGAGGATAATTTTCAGCAATTCACGCTGATGGCCATCCATTTTACCTGCTATAGCATTGATTATGTTGTGGATATGTCCCTGTATCCGCCGGTCATTCTCCTTCATGCAACTCCACAATAACCAGGCTGCCCGCCATGCATAGGGTTGTTTATCGGAAACAGCCAATTCGATAGCCTCCTCAAAATCATCCGGATGAGCTTCCATATAAGCGATCATATCGGCTTTGTAAAAGTTCGTTAACAGGTGTTCCAAAGCTGTTTCCATAAGTTCCATGTTTAAACTAAGGATTATTCCGAAAACATTGTCTGTTCCAAACGCAATGCAGCAGGCAGCCGGACCTGCGGTTGACCGTGATTAAAATGCCAAAGCTCAGCAGGCAGGTAAAATTAAGAAAAAAAGTTCGTTGCGGCACGGCTCTGAGCAGGGGCTTATCTGGCTTGCAGGAGGAAAGGACTGAAAATACAAGATGCTTGAGTTTTACCAGGAAGTTTGCACTATAATTTCCGGCAAAGTTAATATATGGGATGAATGCCTGTTGCCCAATATTTTGGATAGTTTGTTTTCGCTTTATTTCGTAAAAAGAAAAGTCTCGATGGCATGATGCCCGATATTGATTTCTGCCGTACCGGCGCGGGTTGTAATTTCGTGCTGCGGATATTCAAGCAGACCAGTCTGCCAGCCTGATTTCACAGGTTTGAAAAGGCGGAGTTTTGTAGCTGTGTCTTTCCCGTATACATCATAAACCCTGACGATATATCCATTATTGTCTTCAGCCCGTTTAACGGTCGAAATGACAAGATTTTCATCCTCGGTCGAGAAAAAACTCAGTTCGGCAGGCAGGCTTGCATTCCTGTACATGGATGGATTCAGAACCACCTGCAGCTTTTCGTTGGCTTGCATGGCTGTGCGGTACCCGTTTCGCCAGCCGGGTGCATGCGAGCTGAGGCTGAACGAAAAACGATGATCCCCGGTCTGCAGGTATTCATTTCCTTCGCTGTGGCAACTTCTCCTGGATGCCATCAGCAGCGGTTGAAGCACTATGTTGCCAACAGGATCCGTGGTGGGATCAATCCAGTCGGCAACGGCTACGCTGGAACTCAGCGTAACACCCAGGCCGTTGTTGCTGGCACTGATCCAGTTTTGTATGCCTCGCGGATGCACATCCTGGCAGGGTGTTTTATACCTCTCACCCGCCGGGCCTTTCATTTCGTCCCTCCCTACATTCAGTACACCGAAAGGAACTTCATAGCTTACCTGGGCTGAATTCATTTTCAGAGGCAGTGCCATCCGGAATTCGCGGTACAGTTCGCCATCCCAGTTCAGGAGTGCAATATTCAAATCCAGGCGTTTTTCCAGGTGATACAGTATAAGTGTTTCTTCAACCACGGCATTTCGGATGGAACAACGGAAGAGGTAGGTGCTGAATATGCCGTTGCTGTCCGTTTGCAGCCATGGGCCGGCATGCAGGCTGGTTTTATCAAAACCTTCCATCCCCGGAAGCTGAATATCGGAAAATTCCCCCGCCCCTGTGCCTTCCGAACGCATCGTAAACACTTCGCCGCCGAGAAA
>CAIPFN010000198.1 GCA_903864265.1 uncultured Bacteroidales bacterium
GCCGATACCGAAACCCCCTTAACCTGCGAACTTCCTGCTTTTGTTGAACTGGGAATCACCTATACTGAACCAGGCTTCCGTGGCGATACCGCTTCGAATACCCTGAAAAAAGCTACTCTCGAAACCGGGGCTATCGTACAGGTTCCCTTGTTTATTGATGAAGGCACAAGAATCAAAATTGACACCCGCACCGGTACATACGTGGAGAGAGTAAAATAAGGTTGTGATGCAGACTCAGGATTAGTTTGCCTTTCAATCATAACAATACGTTTAGTATGAAATTCCCTTCACCTATTACACTCGAGGAAGTAGCTGGTTTTATTGATGCAAGCTTTTGGGGTCCGCCTTCGTTTCCGGTTTCCGGCATCAACGAAATACATATGGTTTCCACAGGAGATATCACTTTTGTTGACCACCCTAAATACTATTCCAAAGCCCTGGCTTCCAAAGCCAGTGTTATAATCATCAACCAGAAAGTGGAATGTCCTGAGGGCAAGGCATTGTTGTTTCACGATGATCCTTTTGCCGCCTATACTTCCCTGGTGCGAAGGTTTCGTCCCTTCGAAATTTCACATTCCGCCATCAGTGCTACGGCCATTATAGGCGAAGGAACAGTAATTCAACCGGGAGCATTCGTGGGCAACCATGTGCAGATCGGCAAAAACTGTATTATTCATGCCAATGTCAGCATCAACGATTACACCCTGATTGGAGATAACGTGGTGATACATGCCAACAGCGTATTGGGAGCCGATGCGTATTATTTTCAACGTAAGCCCGAAGGGTATCGCAAACTCGAATCCTGCGGCAGGGTGGTAATACACGATAATGTAGAAATTGGAGCCCTGTGTTCTATCGACCGGGGTGTGTCGGGCGATACCACTATCGGTAAAGGCACCAAATTCGATAACCATGTGCAGGTGGGCCACGACACCCAGATAGGCGCAAACTGCCTTATTGGAGCCCACACCGCTATAGCTGGAGTTACCCGCATTGAAGATGATGTGATCATCTGGGCCAAAGTTGCCGTTAATAAAGATCTTGTGATAGGCAAAGGAGCCATAATACTGGCCACCTCGGCCATCGACAAGTCGCTTCCCGGCGGAATAACCTATTTCGGTAGCCCTGCCATCGAAGCAAGGCAAAAGTGGAAAGAGCTGGTTATGCTGCGTAAACTGCCGGGCCTCTATAATAAACTTTAGTCCTGAAAACCACCTTCTGCATAAACAAACACTTTTATATCATACAAATACCGCCTGTTCGAAAGGGGGTATTTTTTTTTGCCCGGAATATTGTCTTAGGTTCGAAAAAAGAAGTGCTGGCGGCAAGGAAAAGTTTGCCGGGTGGCCGGCAAAAACCGAAAATTCGGAACATAACAATGAGCATCGCTATTCCGCAAACTCAAATCTGTTAACCTAAAGTGACTGTATGCCCGAAAATCAGGATTTGGTTTCTTCCGAAGGCGTATTATGGTACAGATCGAGGGCCACAATAATAGCCACCAGCCCCCAGAAAGGCACACTGGCCTTATCTGTATTCAGAAAGTCATTAATAAGCCCGTGTACAAAGTACGTGATCAAACCCAGGGTAGCCGATAAGGAAATCAGTCGGGTCTGGCTGTTGGCTGCATGTCGGTAAACCTTGAGCCCGGTATAGATTACCGTTATCAGGATAAAGACCACACTGATCAGTCCCGGCAATCCCGATTCGGCAAGAGGCCCTATATACTCGCTGTGAGCGTTGCCATGATCGCCCAGGTTAGTGCTGATAATGGTTTTTTCCTTCGAACGCTGAAATGGGGCATATTCAAACTGGTATGTGCCCGGCCCCCACCCTACCACCGGGCGTTCGGCAAACATGCGTAATGCGGCCTGCCAGCGGTTTATCCGCTCCAGGTTAGAGGCATCGGTCGAAATATTCATGATAGATTCTATATGCTCAATAAAATTGGCAGAGGCATCCTGCTTGTTTTTATCCAGTTTATCAATGATTTCAAACTTAAACGTAAAGAAAAAAGTCATTAAGACTATAACACTCAGGGCTATCCATTTGAATTTGATGCGTAATTTTACCAGGGCCAGAACCCCAATTGCAAATACTACACTCACCCAGGCTGCACGGCAGAAGGATAAATAAAGAGCCATGATCAGGATCAACATGGCGGCAGCTGCCAGGAAACGCTGCCTGCGCGTAACCGCCTTATCCAAAGACAAGCCGAACAGGACCGGGATAAACAGGGCCAGTATAGAACCATAGGCCGTATGATCGTTGTAAAAGGGCGACATCACCCAATGCCCGGCTTTTTCGCTGAAACTATAGCCTGCATGAACCCAGGTAGTATAAAATACGACTACGATCAAAGAGGTTACGTAAGCCCATATAAAAATGCGGATATTAGGTTTGCTGCGGAAAAGCATTAAGCCACCCAGGTAAATAGGAATGATGAACCACAGACGCGATAAAAGGAACTTGAACGATACCAATGGGATATCAGAGGTAATTGCCGTGATCAGCATCCACGACAGGTTGAACAGTATGGCTAAGGTGATGGGATGCCTGATGATCCTGCGCTCAATTCCGCCTTCGAGAAGAATTTTCAGTATAAAAAAGAATAGAATGCCGATGAGCAATGGCTCGCTTGGCACCGATATGCTGACTCCCATATCGTAGTCGCCAATATTAACGGCCAGGGGAGTGACAAAAACAGCCAGCAGCAATACTTTTTCGAGGCTGAACACAAACATGATCAGCATGATACAGGCGATCGGGATAAGAATGCCGAAGTATATTTCCTTGTATACCAAATAGGTATTCAGCAATACGAAGATTGCCGTTACCAGGTATACAATTGATATTTTAAGTCTTTCAGTCAAAGTATGGTATGAGCTTATCCGTTATTTTCAACTGATCCGGCGGTTCTGCGTCTTTCGATAAATGCAATGGTCAGCAGGCTGAAGAGCAGGGTGCCTGCGACAAAATAAAACATCACAAACAGCTTTTTGGGATAGGATTTTTTGTCGGCTACCTGTGGAGGGGTTACAATATTAACAAACGTAAAATTCTTATCTATATCGAAGCGGGCCACATCGTACTTACGCATGATTTCGCTGTACTCATTGGCCAGGGTGGTAATGCGGTCGCTCAGGTACAGCAGGTCGCCGCTTCGTTCCATCATACCTTGTTTCAGCTTCACCACATCTTTTGAATTGATGCTGCCGCCTCCTCCATTCACTGTTCGTAATTCACCCCGGGTAATTTCCTGGCTTTGGCCTTTCACGTCGTAAACACCGTAGGTGGTAGCTATTTCGCGGTACTGGTTTTTAACCGAATCAATTTCAGCCCGTTTGGTGATCAGTATTTTTTCCATGGCCACCACTACTTCTTTGTATTTGATCATGTGGGTGGCGCGGATTTTCAGATCCGTAAAATACAGAATCGCTTTAACCATGTCCCTGGCCATTACCGGGTCAATATCGGTTACACTCACCTCTACGCTCTCGTATTGGGTCTTCGAAATAGAAACATTTTTAGTATAGGCGTACTCCAGTGTCGAGGCATAGTACTTCTCGCTCGGCGAAATGCCATAATGCGCTGGCAGGTCAAATTTCTGAATCACGCTGTCGCGCACATCGTTGGAATTGATCCATTGCAGCATCTGCTCGGTTTCACTCTCATCGGAATAGGGCATCACATTGGATGGATAGATGTAAGCTACTGATTTAAAGCGGGGTTTCATAAACAGCGGGCTGGAAACCACCAGCGACACCAGCGCTGCAACAACAGCAAGAATAATTAAATGCCATTTCCACTTGGTGATAATCTGCAGCAGTTGGGTATTGTTAAAGAAGTTATCCATCAGAGTCAGTTGCTTTATATTTTTAATATTGAGGTCTGTTTTTTTGAAGATTCCGGGAATTTTAGGTATGGGTGGATCCTTAATTCAGTTGTAGCTTTGCTTAAGTTTATTCAGAAACTCAGGACTTTTTTCCACTATAAAAATGACCAGCATGCCTGCCAGCAGGGTTCCAAGTGTCGAAAGAATTACGATAATCCAGGTTACGGGATAGGCTTTACGTTCGGCCTTGTAAGCATTTTCGACAATGAACTTCTGAGGAATCTCTTCAAATGCATCTATTTTTGCCTCTTCATATCTTGCTTTAATATAGCTCAGTTGTTTTTTCTCATGTTCGAGAGCATCGCGTATGGATACATATGGGCCGCCATAGGTTGCCAGTATGGCCAGTTTATCATCCAGTGCCTTTATGCCCCTGGTATTTCCCTTGGCAATTTCCATAGCGAGTTGCTGGTTCATCATCTCCGCCTGAGTTTCATAGTCATGAACCCCCAGTTTCCGCAACTGGGTAAGCGAATCTTCCATAGCTCTCACCTGTCCCTGTAATTTCAGGTACTGGGCTTCCACAATCCTGAAGCCCTGCATGGCACGCTCTTTCTGCATATCGTTCTTCACCGAATCGAGCAGGGAGGCAATTTCGTTGGCAATATCAGCAGCCATCTGCGGATCCTTATCCAGTACCGTGACCTTAACAGCCATATATTCAGTACGTTTGTAGGTAATATTCGATTCAAAACGGTTGTACAGGCGGGTTTGGTGATACTTTGCCCCCGGCTCAATGCCATAGTGTTCGGCTAATTTAAATTTGCTTATCACCCTGTCGCGTATCCTGTTTGAGTTGAGTATCTGCAGCATCTGCTCGGTTTGCTCATCTTCCCCGAATTCGAGAATATCCTGCTTGGCGATGGCATTTTCGTTGAGCAACGACTTGGAAATGGAATTGCTGGAAGCCGGGTACATGATTACCGTCGACTTGTAGAGGGGGGTAATAAAAAAAGACGATGAAAATACGGCTGAGAGCACAGCAGCAGCCATGCCCAGTATGGTCAGCGTTTTACGCCACTTGAAAAGAAAAATTGCAACCTTAAATGAATCAGTATAACTGTTCGTGGAGTTATTCAACATTGGATCATCCTCCGGATTATGAGTTGCAAAGGTAGAGAAATCTGGCTAAAATGCAATTATCACATTTCGCTGCTTAAAAATATTGGGCGCATGGGCCTTCAGGAAGGCAACTCCAGCGAGTATGCCGGCAAACCCTGAAATTCAAATACGGGGTATCGCTTACTTAACCAGGAAGTTTTCGGACCTAAACCCTGAGGATGAAGGTTTGATTTATCCAGCCCTGATTTACTTAACCTGCAATTTATCAAATAGATAGAAAATCATTTTTTTTACGAACAGAGGGCCTGCTGATGGCTATTCGTTTTTTAGCAGCCGGATAAATCCTCCTATGCTTAATAATCTCAAAACAAATGCCCATACCAGGGAAGCCAGACCGGCGGCCAGCAAGGCTATGCGCCAATCCCAGCCGGAACGGGCCGAAAGCAGGTTGAGCACGATTACTCCCAGGGCAAAAAACACCAGGGTTAAAATGTATTTCCAATTGACCTCAAACCTGAAGATTCGCTGGGCTATTACAACCTGGATGATAGCCGTAACAAACTGGGTTATCACGCTGGCATAGGCCGAACCCACCGCCAGCAAGGAAGGAATGAGAAAGAAATTGAGGCTGATGTTTAAAACCATACCCGTTAACGCCATGATATTCAGAGCCTTCAAATTGCCGTTTGCGGTTAAAAGGGTGCCAAAGATATAGGTTGTGGAAATGGGGATAAAACCGATGATCAGGAATACGAATACTTTCTGGGCTTCCTGAACCTGTCCAATATAGAGCAAGGTCATGATCTGGCTGCTGAAAAAGGACGAACAGGTGGCAATGATCATGGAAATGGTGAAAATAATGGTAAACGAAAGCCTGACCATGCCTTCAACAGGTTTTTTATCCTTGATCAGCCTGGCAAAAATGGGGATCAGCAGAACAGCAAAAAGATAAGCAATCATATTCACGGCATCGAGCAGGCGGTAAGCTTTGGCATAAATGTCCACCTGGGTGGTACCGGTCCCTTTGGGCAGCAGGCGTTCGATCATTACCGAGTCGATACGGTTATAGAACGACATAAGTAAAACCAACAGGGCAAAAGGAAAACTCTGCTTGATGATCATCAGGAAAAACGAGGTATTCCACTGCAGCCGTTTGAAGGCCGCTTTCCGTATCACTATCAGCGCAGCCACTAAGGCCGTGATGAGGTACGCCAGGGTTTGAGCATATACAAACCAGATGATGCGGAAAGGCTCCGTGGTAATATGCCCCCACAGCAGTATGCTGCAAAATAAAATCATCAGCAGTCGGTCGAGAACCGATATGGCGCTGTCGATACGGAACAACAGCAGACCCGAGATATTCGACCTCAGGTAAAGGATAAAGGATACCAGGAACTGGTTAAAGCCCAGGAAAGCCAGGAAATACATATGCCTTCCATCGTAACCGATGATGCTGGCGACTATAAAAATGATCACAAAATAAACGGCAGCCAGCAGGAACCTGAGTATGGTGATTCCCGAAAAGTGCTTGTTCAGCAGCTGGTTGTTCTGGGCAATGTTCTTATTGTTGAAATTGGTAATCCCAAAATCCAGCAGTATATTAAAAAGAAAGGTGAAATTAAGTACAGTAAAATAAAAACCATATTCTCCCGGGTTTGCGATATTCTGAATAGTACGGTCGATGCCGAAAATCCAGAATGGCTTAACCAGCAGATTAAGAAAAAGTAGAAACCCAAGATTGGTAATAAATTTACGCTTCATGTGTCAGCCTTTTGCCTCAGATATTTGGAAAAAGAAATTCTGGGTTTGGTGCTTTTCCGATTCAAATTTAACTAATTTGCCGTTCTCGAGCACAAATATACTGTATCCGATGCTAATTAAAAGTTTCATGCAATCCGTCCGGTTCTGATTATCCCAAAGTTCGGCATAAACGATGGGTTTATACTTCGCCAGCAGTTCCTTTGCTCCTTCCAGCACATTATATTCATAATTTTCAACGTCTATCTTAATACCGGTAAGCGGTTTGGCGAGGGATTGCAGTGCAGGCATACTATCCAGGCGGTGCATGGGAACGCTGTATTTTACTCCACTGTCGCCTTCGGTTCCTTCAATGCCTTCGATATGGCTCAATCCCTGGAATTTGACATGCCGGTGTTCGGGCAATATAATTTCAGCCATTCCATCATAATTTCCCAGGGCTACCTCAAAAACGCTCACATTGGTGATTTTGAAATACCGTAGCAGTCGCCGGATGGTAAGCAGGTTTTCGGGTACAGGCTCGAACGACATGATGTGTGATGCAGGTAGCTTACGAGCCAGGTGTACGGTCATTACGCCTATGTTGGCCCCTATATCCAGAACCGTTGAGTGATCGGGCAACATGGAGAGAAAATGCAGAAAATCGCCTTCTTTACGGTTCCCCTTCAGGGTAGCGATAATATACAGCGAAAAAACAAAAAGATAATTTTTGAATCCCAATATCTTCTGTAATACAAACTTTACGAGCGTCTTCATTCCAAATGCTGATTTGGCGCCAAAAGTACGACTATTTGAGCAACTGCCTAAGATTTGTGACTTTTTGGCACAAAAAGCCCATGGGTTTCGGATTACCACTTTGCGGAATCCGGTTTACTTTCCCCTCCTGAGCCAGTTAATCCGGATGGAAAACCCGTGAAGGAGACAAAAACACATTTAATTCCTGCAGGCATACAATTATTTTCATAGGTTTGCGTAAATAAGCTGACACCGAAAACCTACAGATATTGAAAATAGCGGTAAATACACGACTTCTGCTGGCCGAAAGGCTGGATGGCATAGGCAGGTTTGCGGATGAAACCCTGAAGATCATCACAGCCCGGCATCCTGAGCACAGGTTTTACTTTTACTTCGACCGGAAATTCGATGAACGCTTTATTTACAATTCAAATATCACCCCGGTAGTCCTGTTTCCGCAGGCCCGGCACCCGTTTTTATTCCTGGCCTGGTTCGAAGCCTCACTGCCCATGCACTTTAAGCGGATCAGGCCGGATATCTTCCTTTCACCTGACGGATTTCTGTCGCTGGCCACGGGCGTTAAATCAGTAGCGGTGATACATGATCTTAATTTTGAACATTTCCCCGAAGATATTCCTTTGCTGGTGCGCAAATACTATTCGGGCATGTTCCCCCGCTTTGCCCGTAAGGCCGCCCGTATAGCCACGGTTTCGGAGTTTTCGAAATCGGATATTGCCGAAACATACCACATTGATCCTTCGAAGATTGACGTGGTATACAATGGGGCGGGAAGCATTTTCGTTCCCCTGCCGCCCGGTATCAGGCAACAAACCAGGGAGAAATTTTCGAACGGACGCGAATATTTCTTTTTTATCGGGACCCTTCACCCGCGCAAAAACCTGGTTAACTTGTTCAAAGCTTTCGACCTGTTCAAAAAAAATGATGCTCACGGCATCAAACTCCTGCTGGCCGGCGCCCGCATGTGGTGGACCGACGAGATCAGGCTGGCATTCGAACAAATGGAATACCGTGACCAGGTCATTTTTACCGGGCGTGTAAGCGATGAAGAACTCGCTGCCTTGATGGCTTCGGCCCTGGCGCTGACCTATGTTTCGTATTTCGAAGGCTTTGGGATTCCCATACTGGAAGCTTTTCACTGCGATACCCCGGTGATTACCTCCAACCTGACTTCCATGCCCGAAGTGGCCGGGAATGCAGCCATCTTAACTGACCCTTTTTCAATATCCTCCATTGCCGGTGCCATGCAAAAAATAGCCTCGGATCCGGCTTTCAGGCAGAAACTAATTGCCGCAGGCCAGGAACAACGCAGGCTGTTTTCATGGGAACAAACAGCTGAAAAACTATGGGATTGTGTAGAAAGAGCTTTATAAAAAAGAATGGATTACGTGACTTTTGAGCAGTGCATATGCGAAGTCAGATACATTCGCTACCAGAAACCTCGAAGTGAAATTGTAAAATCCGGCACCGGAACTGATTATATCACATTTACTTCCATCTCCAGTTTCACCCCGAAGCGTTCATAAACAGAGTTCTGAACCCGGTGAGCCAGGGTTAGAATATTGCTGCCCGTGGCATTTCCGTAGTTCACCAGAACCAGGGCCTGGCTTTCGTGCACGCCGGCATCTCCTTCGCGGAATCCTTTCCAGCCGCATTGCTCTATTAACCAGCCGGCTGCCAGTTTCACCTTTTCTTCACCCAGCGGATAAAAAACCAGGCGGGGGAACGATTCAAGAAGTTTATCGGCAAATTTCTGATCCACAGTAGGATTTTTAAAGAAACTTCCGGCATTACCGAGCAAACGGGGATCAGGCAGTTTGCTTTGCCTGATGTTACATACCGCCTGGCTTACGTCGGCTATTCCCGGGTTTTCAATTCCCATCACTGCCAACTCCTGCCGGATGGCGCCGTATTCGAGATGCACCTGTGGATTGGATTTTAACAGGAATGTAACTGACCATATTGCTACTTTTCCCTTAAGTTCATGTTTGAAAATGCTGTCGCGGTATCCGAAGTTGCAGTCGGCTGAAGCATAAACGTGAAGTTCACCGGTCTGCAGGTCAATGGCTTCGAGCGAATGAAAACTGTCCTTCACTTCAACACCATAGGCCCCGATATTCTGAATGGGACAACTCCCCACATTACCGGGAATTAGCGAGAGATTTTCCAGTCCGCCAAAACCCTGGTTAACACACCATAGCACAAACTCATGCCAGTTTTCGCCGGCCGAAACCTTTACCAGCACCGTATCTTTCGCCTGTTCAATAATGCTGATGCCTTTGTTTTTGATGTGCACCACAATCCCTTTGAAGTTCCCGGTGAAAAGCAGATTGCTTCCGCCACCGAGCAATAAAAAAGGAACTTCACTTAGTTTTCCTGATTCAATCAAAGCACGGGCGTGCTCAATTCGGCTGATTTCGGTAAAAAATCGTGCAGTGGAATCAATATGAAATGTATTGAACGGATGAAGAGAAATATTCTCTCTGATATCTGTAGAATGGGACATAACCAGGTTGAAAAAGAATGGATTAATGAAAGTATAAAACTGCCCTTGCCGTATTGTATTACTTCCGGAGATTGATTTATCGCTTCCGGAATTTTTGCCAAAATTAATTTAACCGGATCAATAATGCGCATGTTTAGCAAAAATTCATGCGAAAACTTTACTTTCGCAGTGGAATTGACACTATGAAAAAAAAGAAAAGGGCCATTATTTCGGTGATTAATGACCTGGTTACCGACCAGCGCGTCGACAAAACTGCTGGCGTACTGGTTGAACTGGGGTTTGAGGTTTTGATGGTCGGACGCCATAAGTCCGATAGCCCACGCATGCCCAAACGCAGTTATGAAACCTTTCGTATGCGTTTGTTGTGGGAAAAAGGTCCTTTGTTTTATGCCGAATACAATATCAGGCTGTTTTTCCTTTTGCTCTCAAGACCCGCCGCCTTGCTGGTAAGCAACGATCTCGACACACTTCTGCCTAACTTCCTGGTTCATAAGCTGAAACGAATCCCTATAGTTTTTGACAGCCATGAGTACTTTACGGCCACACCCGAACTCGTCAACAGGCCAAAAGTGCAGCGCATCTGGAAATGGGTTGAGAAAACGATAGTGCCCCGGCTAAAAAAATGCATCACGGTAAATGCCAGCATTGCCAATCTGTTGGAACAGGAATACCATGTACCCTTTAAAATTGTACGGAATATTCCCCGCCGGCATAAGGATGTTGAAATTCCCTCCCGTGCTGATCTCGGTCTGCCGGAAGATAAAAAAATCATACTGATGCAAGGCTCTGGAATCAATGTACAACGCGGAGCCGAAGAAGCGGTTGAAGCCATGCAATACCTTGATAATGCCTTACTTCTGATTGTAGGCGGCGGCGATGTGCTTGCCTTACTGAAACAAATGGTTATTGAACTGTCGTTACAGGATAAAGTCATGTTTGTTCCCCGGCAAACTCCCGAAAAACTGGCTGGATACACCGCCAGCGCCGATATCGGCCTTGCCATCGATAAAGATACCAATATCAATTACCGATTCAGCCTGCCCAACAAACTGTTCGACTATATGTATGCCGGGGTTCCGGTGCTCAGCACCCCTTTGGTTGAGTTGAAAAACATCATTCAGCAATACCAGATCGGGGAATTTATCGAAAACCATGAGCCTGAACATATAGCTGCAAAACTGAAGAGTATGCTTCAGAATGAAAAGCAGCTGGCCCAGTATAAAGAAAACACCAAAAAAGCCGCTACCGCATTAAACTGGGAAAACGAGAAGAAGATACTGATTGATATATTTGCGCCTTATGCCTGATAAACATTTACATATTGTGGCTTTCAGCATTCCTTACCCGGCAAACTACGGAGGCGTGATTGATGTTTTTTACAAACTGAAGGCCCTTCACAAGGCCGGGATAAAGATCCACCTGCACTGTTACCAGTACGACAGGCCGGAAGCCCCCCAATTGAATACCTATTGCTACACAGTGACTTATTATGCCCGCAAAACCGGGCTGGCGGCCCAGTTTTCGGTTAAGCCTTATATTGTTGAAAGCCGGCATTCGGAGGCTCTGCTGCTAAACCTGCTGGCCGATAACTATCCTGTACTTTTCGAAGGCCTCCACAGTTGTTATTATCTCGGCCACAAATCATTGCAGGGCCGTACGCTGATATATCGCGAAAGTAATATTGAACACGACTATTATTTTAACCTGTTTAAATCAGAGAAGAACCCCGGCAAAAAGGCCTTTTTCCTGCTTGAAAGCCTGAAACTGCGCCTGTACCAGAAGCAGCTAAAATATGCAACCAAAATGCTGGTAGTTTCTCAAACCGACCGCGATTACCTGGCCCGGCAATTTCCCGGCCGTGAGGTTATTTACTTGTCCAGTTTTCATGGGAACAGTAGCGTCGGGAGCATGCCCGGGAAAGGAAACTATGTACTTTACCATGGCAATTTATCGGTGGGTGAAAATGCACAGGCCGCCGAGTACCTGGTTAAGGAAGTGTTTAATGATTTGCCCGTTCCGTTTACAATTGCCGGGCTGAATCCATCAGAATCCCTGAAAAACCTGGTTGGCGGGTTCAGCCATATAAAACTGATTCCCAACCCCGGGCAGGAAGAAATGGAGGCCCTGGTCAGAAATGCACAGATCAATGTCCTGGTCACTTTCCAGTCGACGGGGCTAAAACTGAAACTGCTCAATACCCTGTACAACGGACGGTGGATGCTGGTGAACCGCGAAATGTTAGCCGGCACTGGACTGGAAAGCCTTTGCGAAATAGCCGGAAACGCGGCGGAAATGAAAAACAAAATCAAGTTGTTATTCCATACGGAATTTGACCAGGGTCAACTCCTGGCAAGAGCGGAGCTGCTTCAGAAACGGTTTTCGGATGAAGCAAACGCAAAAAAAATGATACTTGAAATTTATGGGGAATAAGGTACAGTATAATTCTTTTATTGCTGATTGTATGTCAGTTACATCTAACAAAGGCATTCCTTCTGGCATAGCAACTGGGACCGGATTTATTGAATTTTACATTTAACATCCGAGATCCAGCATCCCACATCCCACATCCACATCCACTTCCGGTTTACTCTTTCCCGATTCCAATCAGCCCTTCACCTACCTCAATGAGTTTCCCTTTTTCACATTTAATGATGCGTGCCGGGTATTTACGGAGCAGAGCATAATTATGGGTTGCCATAAAAACGGCCCTGCCCGATTTGCGTATATCAAACAATAATTGCATAATGCCATCCGATGTTTCGGGATCAAGGTTGCCTGTAGGTTCGTCGGCCAGCAGCAATTCAGGGTCGTTCAGAAGAGCCCGGGCAATGGAAACGCGTTGTTGTTCCCCTCCAGAGAGCTGATGCGGCATCTTGAATCCCTTGGTGATGAGCCCGACTTTGTCGAGCACTTCGTTCATACGGTGGCGCATGGCATCTGCATCCTTCCAGCCGGTGGCCTTCATCACAAAAATCAAATTCTCGTTCACGCTACGATCATTGAGCAACTGGAAATCCTGGAACACAATGCCTATCTTCCGCCTCAGGAACGGAATTTCCTTGTGTTTTAAAACAGGGATACTGAAACCGGCCACCTCCGCCTTTCCTTCACGTAAGGGTAAATCGGCATACAGGGTCTTCATCAGGCTGCTCTTACCGGTGCCTGTCTTTCCAACAAGGTAAACAAACTCACTTTTATGAATACTGAGCGACACATCGGATAAAATAAGATTATCACGCTGGTAGATGGAAACGCCTTCGAGAGCAATGATGGAATCAACGGCCATAGGAAATTTTGAAAAATAAACGTGCTGCAAAATTAGCGTATTTAACGACTTGCAGGAGCCGAAAAGCAAAGAATGGAAAGTGAATCTGAAATAATGTTGCCAAAAAGGCTTGCAAATACCCTGAAGGGCCGGGTTAATTGACAGTTTAGGACGCATCTGCCTGAAGAAATGATTATTATGGCACTCATACAACATGTTGAAGTAAATGCTGTTTATAAGTGGATAATCAGTTTAACCGATATAATAACAGAAGAACAGTATGAGTGAATTTGACGCCAAAGCCCGCGACTGGGATAAGAACCAGTTGTACATTGAACGTTCGGAAGTCGTTGCAAATGCGATACAGGGAATGATTCCATTACATAAAAATATGAAAGCCCTTGAATATGGTTCGGGAACGGCCTTGCTGAGTTTCGCCCTGAAAGATCAGTTTGCGGAAATCACCCTGATGGATAGTTCGCGCGGGATGACAGAGGTAACGCAAGAAAAGATAGCCGCTCAACATATCCGGAAAATGAAACCGCTGTTTTTTGATCTTGAACATGAGAATTATACGGCCAAATTTGATATTATCTACAATCAGATGGTCATGCACCACGTTAACGATGTGGATACTATGCTGACCAAATTCTTTTCCCTGTTAAACCCGGGTGGTTATATAGCCCTTGTCGATCTTTATTCCGAAGACGGTTCGTTTCATGGCGAAGGCTTCAACGGGCATCTGGGTTTTGATGTTGAGCTGCTGTCAGATAAACTGAAGGAAGCCGGTTTCCGGAAAGTTGAACATCAGCAGTGTTTTACCATAGAAAGGAAAGATGAAGATGGTCGGATAAACGGATATCCTCTTTTTCTGCTAACCGCTTGTAAACCTAAATAAACAATACCTTCCATTACGTTGGATTTATACCGGCAACTGATTTATTTCCGTTGACATCTGGCATGCACTCATTCCTGCGTTTCCTGTATACGCATGCCAGACATATGCCACTCAAAAAACATGCTCTGATTTTAACCGGCCATCAGACCCAACCGTTTAAACTTCTGTACGGGCTTATTGCTCCAATTACAGACCTATGAAACGGCTGAAACGCCATATATCAAATTTAAATGTAGATTTGTATTCCTAAACCTTAACCACGGAGTCCTGATCCCTGCTTTTCGGATGTGGGATGAAGGAAGTTTACCGGAGTACCAAACAGCAAATCTGATATACGGTTCGAAGGAATGTTGTTGACGTACGGTAATTAAAGCGTACTTCCGGCTCCGGACTGTTGATTTTCATCGCATAATGATCTGCATTCGACGAAAAACAAACTCTGAAGCTCATAATGAAAACCTATTCTGCTATCGATGATTGCGTACTTGGCGGGCTTAACGCTCCCTGTTTTGGAAACCTGCTGCCTGAAGAAATTGAGCTGGTAAAGGACAGTAAAACACAAGTCCTTTTCCGTAAAGGCGAAAGCCTGACCAAACAAGGCGCATTTGCATCGAGCGTGCTGTTTGTGGTTGAAGGATTGGTTCGACAGTATATTATCGGCGACACGAACCGCGATTTTAACCTGCGCATTATCGGGAGCGGGGAATTCATAGGGCTTTCGGCCGCTTTCAGCAAACAAACGTATGATTATTCCTCGGTGGCCTTAAAAGATACCCTGGCTTGCCTGATCGAAAAAAAAGCCATAGCCGGCCTGATCAAAAGCAATGGGAATTTTGCCTATGGACTGATTAACAGGCACTACGAAAACGACAGTTCGCTCTACCATACCATCCGCAGCATGATGTACAAACAAATGCATGGCAGGCTTGCCGATGTCCTGCTGTACCTCGATACCCTGCTTTATAATGAGGAGAGTATTTTTACGTATTTGTCAAGAAAAGATATTGCCGATTTTGCCGGCTTATCAACCGAGAGTACGGTAAAATTATTGAAAGCATTTGAAAAAGACGGCCTGATCAGGCTGATAGACAAAGATATTGAAGTACTCAAAAGAGAAACCCTAATGGAAATAAGCAAGCGGGGGTGATTTCGAACAGCACACAATTGAGCAAAGAAATCTCAAACCAGGCAGATGAGCTATCGCACCTTACACAAAGGGAGCTGAAAACGGCAATTAAACACCATGCTGAACATGCACGAAAGGGAACTATTTTCTGAATAACACCCCTGCATTAACTTCCTTGAAAATAAAACCGTGCACAAGATTCGCCATGAAAAGATGACCTTTCTCGTTTGGATGCTCATCGTATTTGGATAAAACGAACTCCCGGCCTTTATGTATATCGATTGAATCGCGTAAATTCATAAATTTTACATTGGAGTACTGCCGGAAAAACTCTTGTATTGCTTTTTCTGATCCTGAAAATAGTCCCGGGTACTGTATTAAATCCATTTGTGGCAGCAACAGCACGATGAACTCCGAGTTTTCCGTTTTGGCATCCGAGATCATAGCTGACAACAATTCTTTAGAATACTGCCACTCAGGCTTATTTTTAACATAAGCCGACAACTCCTGATCAAATACACTGTTCGGAAAGATGATGCCTACACTTTTTAAATATTTATGAATATTATGAAGTGAAAAGCTCAGCAATTCCGATTTATAAAGGATACGGTATGCTTTTTTCACGACTGATTCCTTTTCAACCACTTTATCCGGCATTTTAGCAACAGGATCAAATGACGAGTTACTGGCAAATGCGATTCTTCCGGACGAACGTTCAGCCGGTTCAGACCTGTTAATCAGATCATTCATATTATAACCCAGGATTATGATATGGGGTTTGAAACGGCCGGCAAAACTAAAATAGGCATTGTAATTATCCAAATTATTGTTTGACGGCCTTGAAACATCCAAAACATAAACGGTTTTGAAATTCTTTAGCCTTTCCGACAACAACATTTTCTTCAATTGATGCGAAAAGTTCCTGTTAAATTCAATTCCACCTCCATAGATATAGGAATCGCCTAATACCAGTATTCGTAAATCGCTTTCATTTATAGGAAGTTGATCCCTTTTCAGCAATGCCAATTCTTCGCTTTCGCCTATTTTTGTTTTAATCTGTACAATTTTATCCTGTTCGAACAGTTTAAATGTTTTGTCAAAACGGATGACCACTTCTCCGGCCAGCAGGAAAACAAATCCGGTAAGAATAAATTTCAGATTATGCATATTCCTTAGAACTGAAAGTAAATAAATTCTTTATTGCCAAACTCTCCAAAAACAAAAATTGACCATATGAACAGCGAATAAACAAGTACATTGGCAAAATACCCGGCCATGGTTTTCTGAGGCTTTAGTGACGGCAGGTATTCCTGTTTTCGCTGGAAATATTCCAGGGCAAAAAACAGCAGAATGAGTATAATGTACTCCCGTTTATCGGTGAGCAGATAAGATGTTTGAGCAAGTCCGACAAACATATTTTTCACTACATAAAATGCATTTGAAAGGGTATTGGCCCTGAAAAATATCCACGAAAAATTAATCAGCAGAAAGGTATTCAGAACCCGGAGAAATTTACCGGCCTTCCCCATATCGGGCATGCCCGTAATCTTAACATGTTTTTGAATAACGATTTCGGAGATTAAGTAAATCCCGTTCAGTCCTCCCCAAATGACATAGGTCCAGTTTGCGCCGTGCCATAACCCGCTGACTAAAAATAGGCACTATAGGATTTAGAGTGGCAGCATCCGTAATCTGCCTTGAAAAAACAAGATTGAATTTCGATAGCCCTCCACATTCGCAAAACCCCGCCCGACAGATTTGACAACTTGTATCTGAGAGTTCAGGTTTTCAGCAGCAC
>CAIPFN010000199.1 GCA_903864265.1 uncultured Bacteroidales bacterium
GTATATCGCCAGTGATGACGGCCTTACTGTAATCGCTGAAGCTTCCGTAACCAAAAGCAGCAGCCTCCCGCCTATTCCATACCTCCAAAACATCACCGTTAACGATAAAATATATCTTCTGCCTGATCAGGAGCTTCAACTCAAAGGGAAGAACAATATACAGCTGTCCTTTGGTTGCATCAGTTACTCCGCAAGCCCGGTCATATACTCTTACATGCTCGAGGGGGCTGAAAACAAATGGACCCTTGGATCCGGAAGCCGGATTAACATGGTTTATCAGGATCTGCCCAGGGGACACTACGTGTTCCGTCTCAGAGTCAGGAAATCAAATTCAGCCTGGAGCAAACCGCTGGAATTGACTTTTACCATCAAACCCACTCTTTTCGAGCACCCCCTTTTCCTGGCATTGGTTCTTCTGGTTGCTGCGGGTCTTGGATTCCTTATAATCTCCGTGATCCGGAACCGCAAAATGAGAAGAGTGGAGGTCGATCACCAGTTGATTGTCCTCGAGCAAAAGGCATTGCAGTCGATGATGAATCCGCATTTCATTTTTAATTCGCTGGGTTCTATTCAGAATTACCTGCTCAAGAATAACAGCAACGAAGCTGTCATCTACCTGTCGCAATTCGCCCGGCTGATACGCCAAAACCTGAATGCTATCAATTCTCCTATGATTTTACTGGAAGAAGAAGCTGACAGGCTGAGAAATTACATCGACCTGGAGAAAAAACGGCTAGAAAATAAATTTGATTACACTATCGACATTGATCCTGAGCTCATTGAAGATGGAGTGTTTATTCCGGGTATGATCATTCAGCCGATTGTCGAAAATGCTATCTGGCATGGAATCGCAACCCTGGAAACTAAAGGCGCTATTTCAATCAGCTTCCAGGTGCTCAAATCCACCTCCCTGAAAATTATCATTGAGGATAATGGCGTTGGTTTGAAAAAATCACTTGATTATTCTGATAAAAGCTCAAAGCATCTTGGCATGCAGATTATCAAAAAACGCCTGGTTCTTTTAGGTAAAAAGTATAATACGGAATCAGGCATAAATTATTCGGAACCTTCGCCCGATCAGCTGAATCCCGGCACTATAGTGGAACTTATTATGCCCCTGATCAATCATATTGAAGATTTTTAACATGCCAATTCTTCCATGCACGGGGCTGATATGTGCTGCTGCCGTTTCCCGCAGTAGTCACAGAAGTTTCAATCCAATCTCACCCGGTTTTGTAATAAGTTTGTAAACAATACATGTTTGCTTCCGCAATGAGCGACTTACTCCTTTTGCGAGGGAATTGCATCATCCTGCAACGTTAAAGTTCCTGTTTTTTCTTACCGTTCCTTTCACCTAATGTCGTTTTACTCAATGAATGATGCCGTTCACTCAAAAGCCAGTGATAATTGCCGGATTGAGCTTAATCTTGCATTGGATTGGCGAACCAAGGGTAGAAAGAAGATTGGATAAATGCAGTTACCATTCTTGCGGAACCCGGGGCTAAAGCCTGAGTAAGGTATAAAAGCTTCGAAAGCCGGTTGAAAGGGTGTCATCAACAGAAAGAAAACAGTGGCGTTTGCCGGTATGGCATACAAGAGTTATCTCTGGCTGTGGTTCGTTGTTCCTGATTAACTTAAAACAATTACAGCTTATAAATCCTTGTCCTGAAAATCAGCGTTTTTTGTAACACGTTCTTTATAATATGCCCTTTTAACACTACTTCTACTTCCGTCTTAGTAGCAATATCACCACATTTCATTCGGCAGCCGTCCTTTTTAAGGGCGGCTGTTTGTTTTTAATTCAGGTTTTGCCGGAAATACTTTCTTCAATGGAAAGGAGCCGGAACAGGTGGAATTTTGTATGAACCCGGGCTGTTGCCCGGCAGAACCCTTTAATTTAAATGCGACTCCAAAGCAAGCTGCTTTACCGACAAAGTGCAAACCTGCACAATTTCAATCTTCTGTATCAGGCTGCATTTCGGCAGAGGCGGGTATTTAAGCATCAGCATAAACAAAATGCCCAGCCCCGAAAGTTTCTTTTTCATACACCTTAAATGACAATAACAAAGGTAGGAATTATATTATGGCCTTGCCTTAGCCGGTTGAAAAATCTCAGCCCTGACCCAAGACTCTTCACAACAACTGAGTGAGATGGTTATAAGTGGTGCAGTATTCATGGCAAATTAAAATAAATAGTATAGTTTTACGCAAAATTTGAAAATACAAGGCAGAACTGCGTCGGAGTGCCGGGGCGAACCTCTCACTTTCAGGCCCGCCTTGCAAACAACAAAAAGACGAAACCAGGAGGGAACTCTTGTTTTTATTGCCGTCGAAAATAAAATGGAGAAATAAATCAAATATAAAACCCCGGATAAAATATGAAAAACAAACTGGCATTTGTGCTTATGGCTGTTACGCTTTGCTTTAACCTCACACTTCTCGGGATGGAGAAGAAAAAGGAATTTAAAATTCCTTACGAAAAATACGTGCTGTCCAACGGGTTGAACGTCATCCTGCATGTGGACCACTCAAACCCTATCGCGGCCGTATACGTGGTGTACCATGTAGGATCAGCCAGGGAAGTGCAGGGCAAGACCGGCTTTGCTCATTTATTCGAGCACCTGAGGTTCAACGAATCGCAGGATATACCGCAGGGGCAATGGTTTAAGAAACTTCAGACGGCCGGCGCAAGCAATGTGAACGGATCGACCAATACTGACAGGACGAATTATTTTGAAGTTATTCCCCGCAACGCCGTTGAAATGGCCTTGTGGATGGAAGCTGACAGGATGGGATTCCTGCTGAGCAAGGTAAACCAGGAAACCTTTGTAACCCAGCAGAACGTGGTGCAAAATGAAAAACGGCAGGGCGACAATAAACCCTATTCACAAAGTCAGTACATGTCGACCAAATTAATGTATCCCGCCACGCATCCCTACGGGCATACCGTCATCGGCGAACTGGATGACCTGGCTTCGGCTTCGTTGCAGGATGTGATTGATTTCCACGCCAAATACTATGCACCCAGCAATGCTACCCTCATTGTGGTGGGAGATATTAATGTGGCCGAAACAAAGAAGTGGATCGACACGTATTTTGCCGAAATAAAATCCGGACCGGCACCCGAGCCCCTGGTCAAAATGCCGGTTAAACTGAACGAGACCGTGAGAGCCTTTTGCGAGGATAACCTGGCCAATGCGCCCCGTTTGTCTATGGAATTCCCATCAGTCGAAGATTTTAACAAGGATGCCTATGCCCTCGATTTCTTTGCACGGATTTTTGCCGGAAGTAAAAAATCCCCCTTATATAAAGTGATTGTCGACGAGAAAAAACTGGCCCTTAACGTTTCAGCACGCCAGAACAGTTCAGAAATCGCCGGCGAATTTGGTATTACCATTACTGCATTGCCGAATGTAAAACTCAGCGAGGTGGAAGCCGCCGTAAAAGAAGCATTCCAGCGGTTTGAAAAAGACGGATTCACCGAAAAAGATGTGGAACGACAGAAAGCCGGGATCGAATATGGCTTTTACCGTCAGGGCGCAAGCGATTTAAATAAAGCCATGCGCTTAGGCGATTACAATGTGTTTAACGGATCACCCGACTTTATGGCCACCGATTTCAATAACCGGATGAATGTGACAAAAAAAGACGTGGAAAGGGTTTATAATAAGTATATACGGAATCAGAATTACCTCATTACAAGCATTGTTCCCAAGGGACAATCCGAACTGGCGGCTGCCGGTTCAAAATTGTGGGTGGTGCAGGAAGAGTCTATCGATAAACAGGGAACCAAGAAAAAGGACATTGTTAATGCCCCTTATGTGCCCATTTCGTCAGCCATCGACAGGACAAAAGAACCAGTAAAAGGTCCTGACCCGGTAGTAACCATTCCGGCTATCTGGAAAGATAAAACTTCCAATGGAATCCCGGTATACGGTATCAGGCAAAGTGAGCTGCCCCTGGTTCAGTTTTCCATCATCCTGAAAGGAGGAATGCTCCTCGACAGTCCCGATTTAATCGGGGTCGGATCCTTAACGGCCCGCTTAATGAACCAGGGAACCAAAACCAAGACTCCCGTGGAGCTGCAGGAAGCCATACAGGATCTGGGCGCCAATATCTACATAAACGGAGGCAAGGAATCAATTACCCTTTCGGGAAGCTGCCTTTCCGGTAAACTAAAGGAAACCTTTGCACTTGCCAAAGAAATGATGTTCGAACCCCGCTGGGATGAAAAAGAATTCGCACTTGCCAAAAGCCAGACCATTGAAGGGCTGAAACGGACTGAAACCTCTCCGGCATCCATTGCTCAGAATGTATTCAGCAAATTGGTTTACGGCTCTGACAACATACTGGCGAACGAATCCGATGGTACCATACGCTCGGTGGGCAAAATCACCCTCACGGATCTGAAAAATTATTACGATCGTTATTTCTCCCCTTCTGCCTGTAAGATCAATATTGTTGGAGATATTACCCGGGAGAAAGCAATAGCCCTCTTTGACGGATTGAAAGACTGGAAGGCAAAAATAGTAATGATACCGGCTGTTTCGGGCATAGCTTCAGCTAAACCGGGTATTTATTTTATTGACATTCCGAATGCCAAACAATCGCAGGTACTGGCAGGGCATACAGGGCCAAGCTATATAGATCCAGATTTTTATAAGGCCGTAGTTGTAAATTATAAACTTGGAGGCGACTTTAACGGGATCCTGAATATGATTCTGCGCGAGAAGAAATCCTTTACCTACGGGGCCCGTTCCGGGTTTACCGGCGCTACCTACGGGGGACAATTCCTGGCAAGCACGGCGGTTCAATCCAATTCCACCTTCGAAACTATACAGATTATACGGGATGAAATGACAAAATATACGGAAGGAATTTCGAAAGAAGATCTCGACCTGGTAAAAAGCACCCTGTTGCTGAGCAATGCTGGTAAATTTGAAACCCTTCAACAGCTGAACGAAATGCTGTCGCCCATTGTCATGTATAACCTTCCTTTCGATTACATCAAACAAAGGGAAGAGATTGTACAAAACATGACCCCGGAATCGCACGCCACCCTGTCGCAGCAGTTTATTCATCCCGGGAAACTGATATACCTGGTTGTAGGCGATAAAGCGACCCAATTCGACAAACTGAAAGAACTTGGACTGGGCGAACCGGTATTGTTAACTACCGATGGACAACCGGTAATAAAGTAATTATCCAAATCTCTGAGGATTTTCCTCCGGGAAAGCGATCCATTCTATAGGGATTAACAGCATCAGGCTGAGGTTAAGGTAAAGCATTTTGCGCTGCCTGAACCTCAGCTTTTGTTTTTTTAGATTTATCGTTTTGAACAGGCTTACACCGGCCCTGTTGGATTCATGCTGCTCATAGCCGCAGGAGGAATGCCAATGGGAACCCTATAATGTGTCATAAACTCCCTATGCAAACAACAATGGTTTCAGCGCCGGCGAATTTGCCTGTATTATTTCCACCCCACTATTCTTCTATACCTCCGCCAGCAGGTGATCCAATCCCCGCCTTATCGCCTCTCCTTGTTGCCTTGTCGCCTTGTCGCTCCATCAATCTCCTCAATCCCATCAATCTCACCAATCTCCTGCTACAGCACCACAATCCGGTGTGTTTCAGCCCTCTTCGCTGTCCCGAGCCTTACAAGGTAAACTCCCGGTATAGCCTGCAGCAAATGATGATCATCCCCTGAACCGCTAAGAGAATAGCTATCAATGGGTTGGCCCAGCAAAGTGTAAATTGTTACTTTCACAGGCCGTTCCATGCCCGCTTCGGAGGAAATATACAGTTCATTCCCTGCCAGGTAAACATGGCTGTGCAATGCCGTTTCAGGCTCGGGTATGCCTGTTACTCCGCTTACGTGAAGACGAAACCGGTTCAGGTCATCTCCAGGCTGGTGAATAAATGTATAAACGGGGTTCGCATTCAAATCGGTCATCTCGTTTAGCAAGCGGTCTTCCAGCTTAATCGACTGCCCGTTGGCAAAACTTTCCAGCCCTGAAGCGGTAAATTCAACCTGACCACTGTAATTCATTTCGAAACGAAGAGGGATTACGATAGTTCCCTGAGCGTATGGCAACCCGCTGATGCTCAGCAGCGTGGCGTCTTCCGGTGTAAACGACGACAGCTGAGGAACATTGAGCGAACTGTAAAATTTTACGGCATCAAAGGCGTCATTGGCTGCCTTTGTAGCATCCGCAGTAAATTGAATGGCAATTTCATCCTGCCCGGCATTTGCCGAAGCAATGATGTGTAAAACATCAGGCAGAGCCGTTTTCATGAAAGCTTTTGCACTGTGCAGGCGCACGGCGTTCGTCATATCCAGCTCAGGTGAACCGGATATGGCATTCACGAAGAATGACTGCCCGAAAGGAATATACCTTGTAACATTATTGGTGCTGACGCTACCTGTCCAGGCTCCGTAATTCCTGCTCACAGGATCAAATCCCCAGATGGTGCCGCTCATATTTGTTTTGGTCCACCCGGCGGCGGCATTCCAGTCAATGGCCGAAGGATAGGGGTTTGGCACCAGGTTATATCCCGTGCCTGAACCTGAATAAGTTACTGTTGGACGATAGGTGCCGTTGTTTAACATTCCGGTCATGCTGTAGATTCTTGAATCGTCGGGATAATAAATCATGGCGCCTTCCTTTGTTTGCAAGGTATTGGTGGTAGGCGAATCCCAGGCTTTCCAGCTGTTGTCGATTTCGTTGTAGGTGAAGAGGTACGAATTGATCCAAACCATGGACTGGTATGTTGCACTGCTCAGAGGAACGGACACCAGGTGGTAATGCCTGGCCAGCAGGTCGGAGGTCCCGCTGATATATCTTTCGATGGTGGCGTTAACATTATTGGTGTTGTGCATGAGCGATGCCGTACCCGAGGCATCCGAAAGGAGTACCAGCCCGTCAGTTCCCGAACTGTTGCTCAAGGTACCCGTAACAGTCACAGCTATCGAAGGTGAAATCGTCAGTCTGCTTCCGCTTGCGATAGCAAGATTGTTGTTTGCCGTTATATTCTTATTTATGAAGACTCCTCCGGCGCTGGTGTTGGTGACCGATAAATTATAAAAAGCAATACCCGTTCCTGCGCTGCCGCTAATACTTTGAGCAAGGGTACTATTCATTATAAGAGTACTTCCAGAACCCGAAGTAATGGTGCCATCGCAGTTTATATCGCCTCCGGCAGTAATGCTTTCCGTTCCTGTTCCCAGCACTGCTGCTGCATTTATGGTAATATCACCGGCAATGGTCATGGTTCCGGCTGCTGTTGCGGATGCCGTTCCTGTTACCGTTAAGTTCCCATGCAGGGTGAGGGCCGAAGCCGGCATGGTTTTAACTCCGCTCCCGCTCAGTATGAGGTTGTGATAAGTCGGGAATCCGTTGGCTGCAATAACGGACTGGCTACCGCCATCGTATTCAATAGTGGCTCCGAATAAATCAGCATACCATTTCCCGGTCCCGCTGCCGCTTTTGGTCATGGCATTTCCTATTTTCATCGAGCTGTTCTCCCCGTTGGTCATATCGGCGCCATCAGCAATCTCAACATTATAAAAGCGCGCATTTCCCGATACGGTTGATCCGGAGCGTGAAAACACCACTTTGCTGGTACCCGGGTCATTACCCAGTGAATTCTGGTCTTCCCAGCCGCCACTCAAACTATTCTGTATAGTAAGGGTATTGCTGCCCATTACCAGCACGCCGCCATTCTGTATGGTAAGCGTATTAATTATGATTCCTTCACGCAATTCAGGATCATGAGGTGTTGAAGCCGCATCCGGAATAATGACAAAATTGCCAAAGTCAGGAGCTCCAGTCGGATTCCAGTTGCTTTCAGTATCCCAACTGCTGCTGCTTGCACCCGTCCAGGTTTTGTAATTCACTTCATAATCACGCAGTGAAAAAACGGTTCTCCAGTCATGGGACGGCAGTTTGATAAAATAATCAATGGGTATATTCGAGAGCCCGCAATAATTGTTGGTAAAGTCATATGCTGCTCTGCCATGTTCATCCGCCGGGTCTACATCGATTCCAATATCGCCATCGGTGGTCACCAGGCTGGTTTCGGTGTTCACATGACCGTTGACGCTGCTGGTCAGTTCCGTGTCAAGGTAATGCAGGTTGGCTATTACGTGCGATGCCGAAATATAACCTCCCGGCACTGTCGGTATGATTTCATACGTTCGTTTGATGGCATTCGGGTTATTGGCTGGTGTTGTTCCAAGGGTAATACTCACCGAAAGGGCATCGGGCATGGTGCCTGTGGTAAGGGTTACTGATGTATACTTATTGCCATAGGTGTATGCGGTGTTCGCCACAATTCCTGATCTTTTTACAGTCCCGGTAACGTCGCCTATTCCCGTTGTTGTTGCTGAAAGGCCCATATTTAAAACATAGGAGTGCAAATAATCGGTTGCGGTTGTTCCCGGGTAGTTCGTATAGCTCCAGGTCATTTCAAGTATCCCTCGGGTAGCCGAAGGGTTTGCTGCTGCAAGATCAAGTACGCCATTAACCGTGAAATCGCTGCCTGCAGTCACTCCTCCTGTTCCCCTTAGGGTTAAATTGTTGACGCTGTTTGTAAAAAAAGTTGCGGGCAAGGTGATTGCTGAGGCATTTGCAAACACAAGGTTAGCCGAAGCGTTGCTCGCATCAACCGTACCCCCGCCGCTGCCAGGTGAACCTCCCGAAATGGTCAATGTATTTCCCCCAACCGTTAGCTTACCGGATGTTAAGGCCAAAGTGCCTCCAACATATACATCGCCACCCAATACTATTCCGCCCGAACGGTTCAAAGTAAGGTTGTTCAGTGTAATTGACGGTAAGCTTGTGCTTGCCGAACCTCCAAAAGCAAGGTTTGACGTAGGGCCTCCCGCTAAAGTGCCCGAAACCGGCGTTAATGCACCATTCAACGATAATGTGTTTGCCCCTATGGTAAAAGCCCCGTTTGTAAGTGAAAGGATTTGTGTTACCGTTAAATTTCCGTTTAGTGTTAAACCTGTGCTATTATTCAAAGTTAACCCATCAACCATGTTGCTCACAAACGATCCGGCCGGAATGCCTTGTGTTGCTGTGCCCGTAAATTCAACGACGGATGAAGCAGCCGTGGCGTCAATCTGTGCTCCGTTACTAAAAGAAATACTCTTATTTATCGCAGGGCCAACGCATGAAGAGTTTAAAAAACATGTAGGTTGTTAACAATTTGAGCTGGGATATCAATGTGTTTTTGCGTTGATTTAGAATAATAGTTAGTTGTTAACAAAAATGCTCTATATTATTGGATATCTGTTAATTA
>CAIPFN010000200.1 GCA_903864265.1 uncultured Bacteroidales bacterium
ACTGCACTGATTATCAGTATGATGGGGTTCGCACCCCTTCATGTCCACTCGGTGCAAATTTAGCCGGAAAAATAATTTCCCCAACACGCTATAACTATTTAATTATCAACAATGTTTTTTAAAAGCTGAATCGCTGAAAGGTTAGTAGGCTGGCATCAAAAAAAGGATAGGCCTGCTGTATATTGAAGTTCTCACCGCAGCAACCGTATCCTGAACTTTTCTTCAGTATATTTAAAGTACCAGTAGAGTTTCCGGTTGACTTCGATGCCGTAATCAACTGATGATTCATAATTTATGTAACTATCAATGGCATGGTGGTATCGGCCGTGCATAAAACAGTCATTCCAGTTATTGACCCCGAACTGGTTTTTACTGCGGTAATACTCGTTGCTGTAATCTTTAGCCGGGGAGAAATGCATCAGGTACCAGTTATCGAAAGCAGGATCAATGATGGTTATTTCGTATCCGGAACTATCGCTTACAATCTTATGGGACGTTGATTTTGCAATTTGTTGTGCAGGTTTGCACGACCAGGCCAACATCGCTATCAATGCAGGAATCAGAAAGGTTTTCATATCGCTGAACTTTATGATGGATGGTTTTTATGGATTCTTGAAGAAATTAAGCCGTACGGCAATGCACAAATTTAATGCCGCTTGTACATGGAAAACTGGCCGGTTCAACTATTGGTGTTCGTCGTCGAACAGTTTACCCTGCGTAGCCATTTGAGCTTTAATCCCGGCTACTTCCGTCTGCAGGGCAGCCAGTGTGCTTGCCATCTGGTTGACAGGCAGGTTGGGCTCAGGGAGTTCCGAACTGATATAATGAACAAATCGCCATACTTCACGCAGGTCTTTCAGCTCAACGGAATAGGATTCGTAGAGGGGGTTGAGCGAATGCAGCAGCAGTCGCCCCTCTGATTTCAGTCGGTTTTCGGCCACCTTAAACATGATCCCGTCATTCAGGGTAAGGATAATATAGGCCTGGTGATCACGGATCATTTCCCAGTTTTGTATAAACTCCCCGGTAACCCACGATTTGTCGGGGATGGGCAGCATAGAGTCGCCGGATATCTGAAAGGTGCGGTACTTGCGGTCGGCCGACAGAAACGGCAGCTGAAAAGTAGGCAACACCTTAATATATTCGGGATCGGCAAAACCGGTGCGGTAGCCCGCCGAGGCTTTCTGGTTTATAACTTCTATATTTTCCTTGTTAGTGCTATCCACCGTGGTGGTAAGCACACGGAGGGTTCCCCCGTTCACGAAAATATCGTAGCCGTGTTCCAACTGGTATAATTCACTTTCGCGAAGCGTACCCAGGTCGATCGTAAGCAGCGTATCGACTGATATTTTGAAATACTTGGCCAGAGCCAGCAAAGTTTCTATACCGGGTTCGGCCACCCCGTTTTCGTACCCGCTCAGCGTGGAGCGCTTCATATTGAGGGCGAAGGCAATGTCGTCCTGTGTGCGGCTGCGGCGTTTGCGCAGCAATTTGATGTTTTGCCCGAATGTTGGTTCCATAGTACATTTTTTAAAAAAAGTTCAGCCCCTGCCTCTTCTCTTTACCTCATCCGCCCTGCGGGCACCTTTTCAACCTTATCCGCCCTTCGGGCACCTTCTCCTGGAGAAGGAAATAGGTACTTTTGATTTCTTGGAGAAGGGAAGCGGCATTTTTTTCTTTTGGGAAAGAGAGGGGGTGAAGACGAGGAAATCCGTTATTTAAGTGTGGCTGTAAACAAAGCGATGATTGGTTAAAGGTTAATCCTGATCGGAGAGTCACCCTCTCTTTTCGGGAAATAACTCACCCCCTGCCCCCTCTCTTTGAAGGAAAGAGAGGGGTGAAGACGAGGTAATTAGATATTTAAGCATAGCTGTACACAAAGCGTTGATTGGTTAAAAGTTACATTCTGATCGGAGAGTCACCTCCGCTCTTCGGGAAACAACTCACCCCCTGCCCCCTCTCTTTGAAGGAAAGAGAGGGGGTGAAGACGAGG
>CAIPFN010000201.1 GCA_903864265.1 uncultured Bacteroidales bacterium
GCCTTTGGGCAGATTGGCATAATTGAGGCCTGTCGGGTTCAACAGGTAGTCGATGATAATCCTATACTCCTGTTTGGCCAGGCATTCAGTAATATCGTAACCATCCTTACGCAGGGTTTTGGCCAGTTTATCATAAAAAGCAAAGTCCCGTATCCGTTCGAAGAAGTCCCTTACCAGTTTTAATCCCGGCGAGTTTTGAAAGGCTTCCTTATCCGTATCGGAACCGGTATACGACTCCATAAATTCAAACAGGTGCTTGAACATGCGGCTGGCAGCACCCGAAGCGGGGACAAATTTCAGCACTTCGTAGCGTTTTGAATTGGAATCGTAATAATACGACAGCTTTTTGGCATCACGCTGGTTAAAGGCTTTGATGCCATCGCCGACTATGGCAGGCCGGTCGAGGTTAATAAAGGGAAATCCTCTTCTGAAGTTATCTATCTGCAATTCAACTACTTTTGGGTCGCTTCCGCGGGAATGTAATTGCTTGAGGTCGTCTTTTGTAAACATATTGCTGATTTTTATGATGCGGTTGTCAAAGTTAACAACTTTGGTTTTACACTACAGGTTTTTCCCCCTTAATTATGCAGTTTAAGCAAAACTAATTTATTTGTATTTTCAATGATTTGCCGTACAGCTAGTTATGCTGGTATGTTGAGAACGGACTTAAAACAGAAAAGAGCTTATTCCGGGATTTATATATAATAATGAAATTATTTTTTCATGATTGTATAACCTTTCGGAAAAACTGTATCTTTGCACCCGCATTGCCCAGGTGGTGAAATTGGTAGACACGCCAGCTTGAGGGGCTGGTGTCCTTAAGGATGTGCAAGTTCGAGTCTTGTCCTGGGCACTTAACACAATGAATAAAAAGATCCATCTGCCCAGATGGTGAAATTGGTAGACACGCTGGTTTCAGGGACCAGTGGCCTTACGGCTGTGCAGGTTCGAGTCCTGTTCTGGGCACTGATAGTTGAATAACCACTTGTAAAACAATAGTTTGCAGGTGGTTATTTTTTTTATTCAAAATACTTTCTATTTTTTTTGTAGCAGACTCATTCCGTCATACTTCTATGGCTTTAGAATGTCTCGCTAAGCCCCATATAACAGATCCCTGCCTCTTTTTATACCTAACTTATTCCTGACTTATTCCTGTTTTGACAGTAGGAATTCCTACTGACTTAAACTTCATCACATGGATTGGTCCTCAATGCCAACTTAATTCTACGTTAATTGTTATATTCGCAATATTTTTAAGCTTTATCAGGTATGAAAACAGAATTGCATCCGGCAGGTGAACGTGGGCATGCCAATCACGGTTGGCTCGATTCGTATCACAGTTTCAGTTTCGCAACGTATTTTAACCCGGCCCGCGAACAGTTTGGTTGCCTGAGGGTATTAAATGATGACTCTGTTAATGGTGGAACCGGCTTCGACCTGCATCCGCATAACAATATGGAAATTATTACCATTCTTCTCAAAGGAGCTCTCGAGCACCGCGACAGCATGGGAAATATACAGGTGATACGCCCGGGAGAAGTACAGGTGATGACGGCAGGCACGGGCATTTTTCACGCTGAATACAATCATTCGGAAACGGAACAGGTGAAGTTTCTTCAACTCTGGGTGTTCCCACGCACCAAAGGGCTCCGGCCGCGCTACGACCAGATGCTGTTTGCCGAAAAAATACCGAAAAATGAACTCCTTCCTCTGGTGGTTCCCGATAACGACCAAAGGGAAGATGCATTATGGATTCACCAGGATGCCTATATTTCGTTGCTGCGTTTACAGGAAAATAGCAGTTTCGCCTATACTTTACGTATCCCTGGAAATGGCGTGTATGTATTTGTAATTGAAGGGAATATTTCAGCAGAAGAGCAACTGCTGGGTAGGAGGGATGCCATCGCCCTGAGCGATACAGCATCTGTTCAGCTGCATTCGGCTGAGGGAGCTTCCGTGCTCTTTGTGGAGGTTCCCATGCATTAATTGCTAAGGGAAAAGTAACTGTTCCTCAAAAATCAGGTGCCGGTATCCAGCATCTCCTCGTTCAGAAAATCAAACAGCATAAGTTGATTGGGATTCACCTCATGATGAGGGTGTTCCACTGGGTGCACGTTCCGCGCCAGAAATTCGCGTAATGCCCTTCTGAAGACTTTGTTTTCGGTAGTTTTGTTTTCCCTGCAAAACTGACGAAGCATTTTATTCTGTGCTTCCGGAATCTTCAGGTTCTTCTTATAGAATTTTATCCTCCGGGACCTCTTTTTAACGCGCTTAGGCATAACATCCACATTAAAACTAATGCCGGCTAAAGTAATGCATTATATATCATTGCAACAGCTGAGGCGGAAATAGTATTCACATTTTATCAACAGACAAAATACGACATATGATTCCCACGCTCCGTCATCGGATGTGGAATACAGCATGCCTATAGAAAGACGCACTTCCGGCCTTTGTCCCTTTTCCCTTGACCCCTTATCAATACCATCAATCCCCTCAATCCC
>CAIPFN010000202.1 GCA_903864265.1 uncultured Bacteroidales bacterium
ATCCCCGGATTGCTGCAGGCAGATATAAAATCGTAAAGCACATGGAAAGTTATCGGTTACAAGATGAACATCACAAAAGTCACAGGGCAAAGATGCAGGATGCGTTCAAGGCTGAGATTGCGGCGGGTATAATGACCGAAACCACGGTATCGGAACTTATCGTCGAAGGGCGGGCAAATATTGAGCAGCATCCCGGAAATATCGCCGAGCATACCGAGGGCTGCCAGCTTCCCGGCTTATCCAAGACAAAAGATATGGTCATGCGATCAACAGATGCCTTTATTTTACTTTTGAAAAACTATGTCCCTGCCTGGAAACGAGGCGAGGAAATTTGGATAACAATTACCGAAAAAAAGGAGACTGCATGATTTTCAAGAAATGTTCGTTTCTCTGGGCTGTTTTGCTAATTCTGGTAATTATTCAGGCTTGTTTATCGGCTGCGCCAGGTGTTGAATTGAAAAAGTCATACAATTACACTCCGGCAGCAGCTCCCGCCAAAGCACCGGCAGTCGTGGCGGTTGAAACACCAGCCGCAGTAATCCCAGAAGTCAGCGAGAGCCAGTTTGTTGACCTGAAATCACTTATCAAGGATCAAATCAAGGCCGAAGTTGAAAAGAATAAGCCCGCAATCTCCGCATGGATCACGAACCTGATCGGCGGGTTGCTGGCTCTGATCGGCACTTTTATTCTATTCGTTATTAACTCTGTTTTCACTTGGCTGCGGGCAAAAGTAAAGTTTTTGCAATATACCCAGCTTGACGAGAAAGTACAGAAAAAGCTGGTCGATACTTGGGCTGCAATAAGATATTCGGTTTACGACGATCTGAAAGCGCAGGTCGATAAAGGCGAGTTAAACCCTGCACAGCTCAGGCAAGCTCTGGCAGAACACGGCTTTGAAATTCTGAATAAAAGTTTAGGCCAGGCTGAATGGGATCACCTGGGAGTGGAAACCAAGGACGAGGCAGTCAATATGCTGAAAACCGCTTTCGGAAAAATCACCGATGGGGTGAAAGGAAAATTCAATTTCGATGTTGGCAAGGATGCACGCCTGACAGTAGGGCTTATCGACAGCCCGCTTCTGGGTGGAACCTTGAAGGGAGCGTCTATTACTAAGAGGTTCTGAAATCCGATACTTTCAATCATTAAAAGCGGGTGGAAATAGCCCGCTTTTTTATTTGGGTTAAGGTTATAGTATTGGCACAAAAAAGAAAAAGAAAAAAGGAAAAACCCGGTTTAAAAAGGAAAAAGAAAAAGATACTTTTATGTATACCAGGAAAATAGAAAAAAACAAGGTTATAACGCTTTTCCCTTGGAAGAGTAGAAAAACCCATCTTCGTAATATACTTAATTGTATTACCGGATTATTTTATGTGATTATTTTGTTAGCGATGATACTTATAATGCGTTATATAGTAATTTATATAACGAAAGGCCGAATACCAGATGACCGTCAGGCAAACTAAAATACTTATAAAATAACTTTGCATTATCAAAGTTATTTTATATAATATAACTTGAGGATTTAAACAAGGGAGGAAAAATGCTGTACAAACTCACGGATCAGGACATGAAAACTTACGGCGGGTTTCAATGGGAATTAGGTAAATGGTATGAAGTATCAGGAAAAGGCGAACTGTGCGGTAATGGCTGGTTACACGCTTATGAGTCCGACTTGCTGGCTGTGCTGCACAACCCGATTCATGTAGAAATCATAAACCCGCGATTGTTCGAAGCCGAATACGAAGGCGACATCAATCG
>CAIPFN010000203.1 GCA_903864265.1 uncultured Bacteroidales bacterium
CCATAAACCGTGCCACAAAAAGAGTAACTCATGGGTGCCAAAATGAAAATAAATTGAAAATAAATTTTATATCACTGTTAATCAGCTAAATACAAATGAAGAAATTATATGGAATATATCTTCGGACTCGGGCCGGCTAAAAAGTCTCTTGAAGGACTGTGTATCAATTTGGGACAAAGGATATCGCATAATGAGAAAAGAAACGAAAAGATCATTGAAATTACCCAATCACAAGCAGGATTTTCCGGGTGTAAAGCTGTGTAAATTTGTATGTATCAGGTATTCAGTGTATTAATAAAAACAACCTCTGGTCTGGTAAAGTGAGTACAGCCGCTGGTTTTTCAGTGCCTCAGCTATACCGGCCTGATAAACAGTCCCGTATTGGAAAAGAGAAAAACGGGATTATTCCTGCAAGAACAGGTCTCATGGTTTGAGGATATTGGGTAAGATGCAGTATAATAATTAAATAGACTTAAAATGACCTGGGCTTTACGACAGAGCTCCGTTTTGGCTGGAAGCGCTTGCCGGATAAGTGGACTGGCCAATTGCACTGCCAGGAAAGGGGAGGAGGTTGTCGCAAAATTGGACGGGTAGGGAAAGTGAAAAGTGAAAAGTGAAAAGTGAAAAGTGAATAGACCAACACGGTCCTAATCGCGCTAATTGAAACTAACTTAAGGGTGAAAAAGGCTGGAAATGTTAAAATAAGTCCTTTGTATATGGCTCATAATCAGGCCGATAATTTTAGTTAGATGAAAGTGAAGAGTGAAGGGAATGTGGGCATTTATTCGCTGCGCTCATGAGATCGCTTCGCTAAGTTGTAAATTTGAGAATGTGGTAATTTGTTGATGCGATAATGTGGTAATGCGAAAATGAAATTGATTAACTATTTTTGAAGGGATTGAATACAATATCAGAGGGGGCAGCAACTTCAAAATCTTTAGTGTTCCGGGTAATTAATTTGAGATTGTTTTCAATTGCGGTAGCCAGAATTATAGCATCAGGCAATTTAATCTTATTCGTTTCTCGCAACCGTATTACTGTTTCAATAATGTCATTTGTGATGTCGGCTTTTATCAGATTATCGCTTATTGTGTCAATAAGTATTTCTTCCTTTTTACTGCCAAACGTTTACCCTTTTGCTTCCATTAAAGTAATAACAGAAATATAAAGCATATCATCTTCGCTGGCAAAATCTTCAAGTTTTAACTCCTGTTTTGACAGATATATAAGGATGTTAGTATCCAATAAAAGTCTATTCCCACTCATTACGCAAGTCTTGTTGCCAGGTTACAGGGTTGGTTATTTGTTTAAATAGTTCTGGCCCTGCCATTGTGTCTATAAGAGTTTTTATTTTTGCAAATTGCCTTGCTCCCTTATCCCTGGTAATTGAATCTTCTTTCTCAATTCTATCGATAAAAGGAATTCTCTTTAACATACGGTAGAGCAAGTTAGCATCCCGCTTATTCCTTACAGATATTTTTATTGTTGTCATGATATTTTTGAGTTTCTGCTTGAGATTATTAGGGTGAATGGACCTCTCCTGATAGCTTCGCTCCTTCAGTCCCATAGGAACTAAAGCGTGATAATGACAGAATTTGGCGGTTAGACTGTTCATTATATGTTTGTATGGGGCAAATATAAGATTTTTAATTCAGCTGAACAAGAAGTGGTAGGGGTGAAACAGTAAATATTTTTGAATAAATTGAAAATGAACGCAATCCGGCTCTGAAACGCTTAAAGAAATTTTACTGTTGAAGAGATGGGTTTCACTGTTCCAAACCTTGGTAAGCGGATCGGCAGGATTGGTTTTAATGCTTTGCCTCAGGAAATTGACGACTTTTTGACTCTCAGGAGGTACCTTATTTCCTGTTAAACAGGGATAAGAAATGGATTGCCATGCTTATTCCTTCACATTCTGTATCACGAACCTTACTTTCCCTGCTGCGGTCTTGATAAATTCAGCATCGTACACAAAGTCACATTTAATATTCGCAATGGTATAAAAGGCCTGCGAAATTTCATTTTCATCAGCCTGGCTATAGCCTGGCATACTATGGATGCTTATATTCACTTCTCCTTTTATGTTTTGTACAATCTGCCATTGGGCTATGCGGCTCAGGGCATCGTAATGCTGCCCGAAAATAAGGGCGGTGAGAAGTATTTTATCGCCTGTAGCATTGTAAATAATGTCGGCGGTCCGACCCAATACCTGGTTCAGCTTCACAATGCCGTTTTCTGCTCCCCCGTAAACAGCCCTGTCGCCTGTGCGGTAACGGATAAAAGGCATGCCTATGTTCGAAAAGCCGGTCACCACTATTTCGCCTTCTTCTCCTATACCAGCCTGCTGATCATTTTCGTTGATAACCTCTGTTAAGCCGTAGGTGGGGGCACAGTAGTAAGCAAAGGTATCATCGGTGGTATACCCGAACACGCTTGCCTCGGTATGCCCGTACTGCCCGAATACTTTGGTGTGAAAAGCCTGCCCGATGCTGTTAACCTGTATGCTCAAAGCAAGTTCCGATGTGAGTTCAATACCTTTTATCCGGAAATCTACCTTAATGTTTTTTGTGGCTATATAGCGGGCAATATCAGTGATAAATGCAGGATAGCCCCTAATGAAATCAGGCTTGTACGAAAGAATGAAATCTACGTAGGCAGGCATGGTTTTATCCGTGAGGTATAAGGATGATAAGGCCATTCCGCCGTAGGGCAGCATATTGCCATTGTTTTTAACTTTCCAGAAGATGGATTTAGTTGTTAACTCATCTTCAACCAGGGTTCCGTCCATGGCCAGTATCTTGTCGCCGGGCTCATAACCGTAAAGTTCATACAGGAACTTCTGGTATTCCCCGTCGGGATTCCCACTCGACCAGAATGCCAGCGGTTCGCCGGTGCTTCCGCCAGTCTTTCGGGGCGATAACCCATTGGGTGGAACAATGCCTGATATCAGATCTTTTGAATGCTTCCTGATAATGTCCTTGGTAAGAAACGGCAGGCGTTTGAACTCTGCCTCGCTGAGTTGCCGGATCTGACTGAGGCCGGGAAGCGTTTGAGTATAATAGGGACAATGCTTTGCCGCATAAATCAACGTTTCGGTAAGCATTTGTTTCTGTACGGGGACAAAATCGAACTTTAGGCCCTGTATATGATAGTCATGCAGTTTCCCCAAATAATTTGTGGCCGTCGCCAGCTGCTTCCTGTTCCTACGCTGAAGAATCCGGAAAAGGATGGTATTTATACTTTTAGTATATAAATGGAGCAGTTTCAATCGGGTGGAGTATTCGTTCAGGCTTTTTCAGGTCGGCAGGCAAATATTCAATGTTATTCAGATGCAGCGGGCCTTGGATAAGCAAGGATGACTTCCTATAGGTCTTTGATTCAAAATTCTGTGCTTTATCGTGAAGACAGCACTAAAGCCTGCCATCCGCAACACCAAGCGGCAGCAGCGATTTGATATCGTAGAGTATTGTATTGCTATTCCTCGAGCTGAAATCGATTTGTTTAAACTCGTTATGCGCCACGGCCAGTACAACCGCTTTATAGTCGCTCATGTTAAAAGTTGGAACGATTTCCCTTCCATATTCATGTTTTACATCTGATGCATTCGCCCAGGGATCGTAAATATCAACCTGGCATCCGAACTGTTCGAGTTCTTTTACCACATCCACCACCTTGGTGTTGCGTATGTCGGGACAGTTTTCCTTAAAAGTGATGCCGAGGACCAGTACACGCGCATTTTTAACAATCACATCCTTACGGATCATGAGCTTAACCACCTGCGAAGCGATCCATGCGCCCATTCCGTCATTCATGCGGCGTCCGGCAAGTATGATTTCGGGATGATAACCCACTTCCTGCGCTTTCTGGGCCATATAGTAAGGATCGACTCCAATGCAATGCCCGCCTACAAGCCCTGGTGAGAATTTCAGGAAATTCCACTTGGTTCCTGCCGCATCCAGTACCGAACGGGTGTCGAGGTTCATATGCGCACAGATGTGAGCCAGTTCATTTACGAAAGCAATATTTATATCGCGTTGCGAATTTTCAATCACCTTTGCCGTTTCAGCCACGCGAATCGAAGGCGCCTTATGCGTCCCTGCTTTAATCACCTTTTTATAAAGCTGATCCACTTCTTCGGCAATAGCGGGTGTGGAACCCGAAGTGATCTTGTGTATGGTAGTCACCGTATGCTCCTTGTCACCGGGATTTATACGCTCAGGTGAATACCCGGCATAGAAACCGACATTCATTTTCATCCCCGATGCTTTTTCAATTACCGGGACGCAGTCGTCTTCAGTACATCCGGGGTAAACGGTAGATTCGTAAATCACTATGTCGCCCTGGCTAATCACCTTGCCAATGCTTTCGCTGGCTTTAATCAGTGGCGTAAGATCAGGGCGGTTGTTTTTATCCACGGGAGTGGGAACCGTTACAATATATACATTGCAATCGCTGATATCGCTGAGCCTGCTGGTGAGGAAAAGCCCTTTTTCGGTCGGTATTTCGGTGGTGAGCACACTCTGCAGGTTGTCGTCCTCCACTTCAAGTGTGCTGTCGTGGCCCTGGTTAATGCCGTCAATACGTTCCTGGTTAATATCAAAACCGATAACTGGATAATGCTTTGCAAATTCGACTGCGAGCGGAAGGCCTACATACCCGAGGCCGATCATAGAGATTTTGTAGGATTTCATTGTGGGGGGTGGTTATGAAAAGGTTAAATGAAAAGGTTAAATGTGAAGGTTAAAGGTTAAAGGATAAAGGTTAAAGTGGGATTGGGGAAGTGTTAAAAGTGAAAAGTGAAAAGTGAAAAGTGAAAGAGAAAAGTGATCCTGATAACTATCGGGAGTGAGTGGTGAGTGAAAATGTTTGTCAACGTTAGCCCCCACAGCCTGTCCCGATACATCGGGAGGGGTTTGGGGTTTACTCGTCTACTTAAAAGGTTAAAGATTAAATGAAAAGGTTAAAGGTTAAATGAAAAGGTTAAAGGTTAAAGGATAAAGGTTAAAGTGGGATTGGGGAAGTGTTAAAAGTGAAAAGTGAAAAGTGAAAGTGGGATTGGGGAAAGGTGAGTTGTGAGTTGTGAGAAGTGAGAAGTGAGAAGTGAGTTGTGAGTTGTGAGAGGTGAGTATTAATGCTTGATCAGTGGCCCGGGGCGCTCTGTGCATTAGTGAATTGCGCTTACCGATTTTTGGATTAAAAACAATTGAGCGAGATCGGTTAATCAATTGTAAATGCCTCAGGATGTGCACTCATCACTGCTGCTCGGGATTAAAATCGATGATGGACTGGTTTAGCAGAATGTTAAAGGAATATGGGTAAAGGAAGTTATTATACCCGGAAATCTTCTTTTGATCGGGTGGGTATTACAATGTTTTCACTACAGCTTCGCCCTTTCGGTCACATCGCTGAAAGATGGCCTGTTTTGATCGGTTTCGTTTTAACCTTAATATTTATTGACTTAAGGATAAAAAGTCACCCGGAGAAAGGCTTATTTATTTCTTCTCCAGAGCAGCAATAACTCTTCTTTCCTGAGCGTGGAAGCTAAAGTTAAATAACTGGCGGGGTTTAACAGGGTATACTGTATAGTTCGTTTTATGAGGTTTTGAGATTTTGCGATCAGTTCGTCCAGGTATACGGTATTCATGTCCTCGCCAATGATTAGCATTTCGATGAATGAACTCTCCTTGCCACAGGCGAAGTCACCCGTAAGATATACTTCTTCCACCCTTCCAAGCCTTTCGATTACCTTTTCGATGAGCTGGTCGAGGCCTAAATGCTTACGCAATAAACTGTTAATATCGGGGAAGAGAGGGTGCGATGTATTGGCTGCGTATACTTTCCGGTTGGATTCAATATGCGAAGTGAGTAATCCGGCCTGCTCGAAGCGGTTTAGCTCTATGCGTATAGCGTTGCTGCTTTCGCCGAACTCAGTCTGTAAGCCACGTAAGTGCCCATAGCTGTTGCTATTGAGAAAAAGCCTGATAAGGAGCTTGATACGTGTTTTAGAAGTAATAAGTGAATCCAGCATCTAAGGTATGACTGAGTTAACGTGTATTAGAGGTATAGTGCAGGGAAAGCGGTAAGAGAGAATAATAACAGTGGTACGTGGCGAATATTTACTTTGAGTAACAAAATTACTCTTTTTATAGAAAGAATACCAGATTTATCGTGAAATAATTATTTGTTAATAATCCTTGGTGCCGGTGGAATTATATAAAGTGCAGCAGGGCTGTGAGATATGGATGTATAAAGGTTAAAGGTGAAAGGTTAAAGGGGAGCGGGAAGAAAGGTTAAAGGTGAAAGGTTAAAGGTTAAAGTGGGCTGAGGAAGAAGGTTAAAGGTTAAAGGTGAAGTGTTAAAATGGAGTGGGAGGAAAGGTGAAAGGTTAAAGGTTAAAGTGGGCTGAGGAAGAAGGTTAAAGGTTAAAGGTTAAAGGTTAAAGGTTAAAGGTTAAAGTGGGCTGAGGGAGAAGGTTAAAGGTTAAAGGTGAAG
>CAIPFN010000204.1 GCA_903864265.1 uncultured Bacteroidales bacterium
ACATCAGCTGGCTTGAAGGCGGAGTATATTTTGTAAAAATATTTAATGACAATCAGGTTGAAGTTCGGAAAATTATAAAAGAATAGTGCTTTACTAAAACGCAATCCTCCTATAAATCAAGGCATTAGGCGTATAAAAAAAATTATTGGTGAATAACGGGTTTCAGGCTGTAAACTTTGATATTCCTGTACTGGCCTATAAAAGTATGTGCAAACTTCTTAATTAAGGGTTGTTCGAGAATTGTCGTATCATTGATAACCAGGTAGGTAGCCCCCTGGTAAATCCGTTTCCTGAATGTTGACTCCTGCGAAAAATCGCTGCCAAAATCGGTATACCCAATCCGGTTCATATAATACAACGAAGCGTTGATGGAATTATCGGGTATCGAAATCACTTTATCCTCCGGCTGAATATTCCACTGTTTAAAATAAGGCTCAATCTGGGTGAGGGCATCCATATGCAGTTTGTATCCATCGTTCATCCATCCCTCGTAACGGGCTTTATGACGCATCATTCCGTCGTTGGCCAGAAATCCAAAAGCTACCAAAAGCAAAACATAGGTAAGCGGATGATTCCATAGCTTTTTATCTTTCAGGTAAATGAAGAATATTGCCCACACCATCACCAGAACCTGCATTTGAGTAATAAGATAGTAATCGTGACCCTCGAGCACCTGGAACCACAATGCCAGTATAGCGGCAAAACTCAATGGCATTACAATCAGTATGAATCTATAGAAAGGGGCAACTTTTCTGATGTTAAACAGCATAAATATCCATACCAGCAGGGTTGCATATTGTAGCGGGGGCGAAAAGAACTCTTTAAAATAAATCTTATTCAACACGTCCAGAATCCGGGCAAATTGTCCAGGTACCATAGTCCATATAGGCCATATCCCCCTGAATGAAAAATCAGCTTTATGAAGCCCGTCGTAGTAATCGACATAATAATTCCATGCCACTATCAGCAAGGTGCTGATAATAAAGGGAATGTAATGCACAAACCTGAAGCGGAAAACTCTTTTCCCGGCTTTTACGAACAAGGATTCATAAACAATCCATGCCCCGATGGCGAGAAAACTGGTTGCCGTTATTATTTTTAAGGATATGGCCAGGAAGAAGAAAACGGATGCCAGGCACAGAGTGAGGTATTTTCTTTTTTTAACAAACTCATACAGGAAAAACCAGGCAACAAAGGTTAACGCCAGGGCAGGAGCATCAGGCAGAAAATTGGGACCATAAAAAATAAACATTGGTGAAGTGAACACCAGCATGCTTATAAACCCGGCTCTGACCGGATTCCCGGTCAGGGGTGTAAGCATACGGAAAAGCAGGAAAATGCCTGAGAATAGGATTAAAAGCTGGAACAAACGGTACGACCATTCCGATTTGCCTATCACCTGCCAGATTTTAGCCATGGCAAAATAAATTACAGGCAATTCACCCGCGGTCTTCCCGCTCAGGCCTCCGTCACTCATCTGATTCTGAATTTCGGGCTGGAAAAAATTCAGATGGTTGGTATAATACATTTGGGTAATGGAAAGGCCGTTGGTTTGCCTCCAGATATGAACCGATTGCGGAGGCTTGACAAAAGTTTCTCCGAAATTATAAAACCAGCATAAGCCAATAAAAAGCATACTGAAAAGCAGGCCCGAAAACCATTTCGATTTTATCCAATTCATTTTCGCAAAATTCAAATTAGTTGTTGTCACTTTCTTGTCGCTTGTTTGCAATACCTTGTATGTGAATATTATATAACAGTTTAAGGAAATGCGCTTTCTCCTTTTTTTGCTTTTTCAGCATCCAGGTGCAGCAACATCTTGTCGTAGTTCTGCGGCCAGGTTTGTTTGCTCCAGATGGCCCAGTAGGCTTGTTTCGACATCGAATCCCAATGCAGGAGTGAGGTACGGTATTGCCTGAGCTGAAACAGATTCAGCCAGATGAAAAATACAAGAACTACGGTGGTAATTGTCCGGTAGATGAATTTCTTTTGCAGTATGTAAGTGAAGAATGCCCCTAATGGAATACTCATCACTACGTAAAATTCGACTAAAGCCCGGCAACTGAAGCCTCCGCCATACCACCAGCACCACCAGCTGAACGTAATATAAAAGGTAATGGTCATGGCAATTACCGTCGGCCACAGCCATGCCTTATAGGCACCACGCATCACGAATAAACCTGCAACTGCCAGCCACATAAGCGGAGTATATACAAACCATCCCTTATTATAGGAGAACAAACCTTCGATAATATGAGGGTTATTGAAATAAAAACGTTCGCCCAGGTACGAAAAGAAGAAGTATTGGCCGCTGAATATCTTCCAGTATATTATCTGAGGCAGGCATACCATAAAGGCAGCAGCCACAAGCAAAAGCAACTTCCATTTCAGCCCGAGAATTAACGTCCATTTTTCTTTCAGACTGATGGGGCGGAAAAAGAAATATAAAACCAGGAAAAGAACAAAGGTAATATTGGTCGGCCTGATGAGTACCAGCAACCCCAATGCCAGGCCCAAAATGATAGTAATCGGGACTTTAGGGGATTTTAGCCATTTCAGAAAAGCCCATAAAGCCAGGGCAAACACAAAAAAACTGTACACATGCGACATGGCACCCTCCCAGGAAGCATAGTTAAATAAATTGGTCCCTAAACTTAAAGCTACCAGTACCAGGGAAACTACGCTGCCGCTGAAAAACTGCAAGAGTATTTTCCTTAAAAGGAAAAGCCCTAATATGAAATATAAAACACCCGCCCAAATCAAAGCCATCTGGTAATTGGGCGAATAGCCATCGGCCAGGCCACCGGTAAGTTTCGTGTAAAGATGTGCAATCCCAAAAACAGGCGAATACAGTATGGCTGTCCCCATGGTCATTTTCTGAATGCCGTTGCCGGTAGGAGTAGGTATACACCACACCGTTCCTTTAAACCCGGGTTGGGATGGGAAATGAAAACTCAGATCATGGTAAATAAAAGTGGCCGGAACATAGCCATAATAAAAGATGATATCCTGATCGATAATCGTTTTATGTTTCCAGGGGGAAAGGTCAACAGTCGATTTGATATAATACATGCTTAACAGCAAACAGATCAGGAATGAAATTTTTTTCGACATAAGCTATTTCATCGGTTTAATGTTGACTGAAGCGGATGCGTGGGTGAAGCGCGTAAAAATAGGTTAAAGTGTTCGGCTGGCAAAAAAACAATGTGCTTTTTTCTGACAAAAAGCACATTGTATAGCATAGAGAAATGGGGTATTTACATGTTCCGGATGTGCCTTTTCATGAAATGTTTCATCCGGATGTCTGATCACATTCAGGCACAAATCCCTCAATATTTTTTAGTAGGCAAAAGTAATTTTTACATCATCCAGAAATACGTTTTTCTTGCTCTGATTCCAGGCTACTAAGCCAATTTCGTAGTTAGGCTGTAAAGGTTTATCAAAGAAAAAGCTTGCTGAAAATTCAACCCATTTTCCTGGTTCTTTAAGTTCTTTATCCAGGGGGTAAGCTTTCCAGTCGTAGCGAATGGTATCGTTATTTACATTACATATGATGGCAAAATTAGGATTGGCCACCGTGGTATATACCCAGCCACTGTATACAACCGACTTGGGGTTTTCGCCTTTCAGATTCTTGACAAGCACTTTGTAGAAATAGCTATATTGTAAGGTGTCGTTGGTTATGCAGGCATATTCACCCGAATGGGCTTGTGGTTCTTTCATGGCGATAACGGTATTTTCGTTGTACCACGAAGGGATAACGCCTTTGGCATTTTCCAGGTCATTGGTGATGGTTATTTCTTTTTGATCAGTCTGCCCGCTTGACTGTGTTTTGCTGCCTGAGTTGGAACATGCTGACATTGCGATTGCTGCAACCGCAAAAAAGAGAAATTTCTTCATATACAAAGGATATTAGTAATTATTTTTTGCAAAATTAATACATTTTAATTAGAATAGTGAATCAGGTGGAATGATGTGAGCATAATATTTTTGAATCGGTCCTGACCAGGATAGCCGATTACTGGCCAGCAATAGAACACGGATGACACAAATGTCCCGGGAATCAATATTTCATGTATAAATCCATTACCTTATATCTCTATAAAATCAATTCTTCTATTCATAAAGAAAGGCACAGATTCCGGAATTCCGAATAGTTTGAAA
>CAIPFN010000205.1 GCA_903864265.1 uncultured Bacteroidales bacterium
ATTTTCATGGAACAGGTTAGCGTATGCCGAAGGTACTTTACGTAACGACTGGAGTTCTACTTTATCTGAATCTACCCGTTCCTATTTATATCCTTCTGTTTCCGGAAGTTTTATCGTTTCGGAATTATTGCCCAAATTTAAATGGCTATCGCTATGGAAACTACGCGGCTCATGGACACAATCAAAAACACCTGCAGGAATCTATGAAATTAACCAGGTATTTTCACTTTCTCCTCTTGTCTGGGGGAATTTAAGTTCTGCATCTGTACCTACAACTATTCGTGGAACTGATTTGTTTCCTCAAGCTTCGGCTACATGGGAAATAGGGACAGCTGTTAACCTGTATAAGAACAGGGCTTCTGTTGATATATCGTATTATAACAAAAGAATGTATGATTTTATCGAATATGCGGACATAACTCCAGCATCAGGATACTACACCAAATTAATGAATTCTGGCAAGGAAACTACCCGAAAAGGTATTGAGATTACCCTGAATGGAACCCCGGTACAATCTGGTGACTGGCAATGGGATGTTTCAGTTAACTGGTCGAAATACGCAACGTATTATACTGCATTGGACCCGGTATTTTTTGATGACTACCCTTGGGTAAAAGTAGGTGAAAGGGTTGATGCATTTACCCTTTATGATTTTCAGCGCGATCCGGAAGGCAATCTTATTAATCAGTACGGACTGCCTCTCTATTCTGCTTATGCATCAAAGTTCGGAAACTCAGAGCCGGATTGGATTTGGGGTGCAAATACCACTATAAGATATAAAACCGTGAGTTTTACGGTGTCAATTGATGGCCGCGTGGGTGGATTAGCCCAAACGACAACCGAAATGTATATGTGGCGTGCAGGTTCGCATCCAAATTCTGTAACTCCTGAGAGGTACCTTGATGCTACCGTGCCAAATTCAAAAAACTATACCGGTCCGGGCGTGAAAGTAGTTTCTGGTGAAGCCACTTATGATACATACGGCAATATTACCAGTGATACCCGTGTATATGCTGTGAACGATGAGGCTGTAACTTATGAGTCATATGTAAACAGGGTTCACAGCGGTACTGCCTGGGGTGGCTCACCATCACCTCTCGAAGCATATACTACTACCTTTTTCAAAGTACGGGAAATGTCTCTAACCTACGATTTACCCAAGAGCATATATTCGAGGTTCAAATCAAAAGGAGTTTCAGTATCAGCAGTAGGCCAGAATATGTTTTTATGGGCAAAACAGTTTAAGTACTCTGATCCGGATGGTGGGTACGAAAACTTCAGTGACCCTTCCATACGCTATATTGGTTTCAACCTGAAATTCATTTTCTAAATAAGATTACGATTTTAAACTTTAACTTTTTTGCATTTGTAATGAAGCAAAGCAAAAGGATTTAAAAACTAAAACGTATCATAAAAAAACACTACAAATGAAAAATAAAAATAAATATATAAGATTAGCAAGCGCGCTCATTTTAATTTTCCTTGTTAGTTGTAACAAATTTGATGAAATAAACACCAATCCTGATACGACCACACAAGTGCCTCCTTCAATGGAATGTACCAATTTAGTATTAGGTATGCTCAGATCCGGGGGTGATGCCATGAGCTTTATTGGAACAAATGCGCTACCCAAATATGTTGGTTTTACACTTATGGGGAAAGTTGGAGCGCAATATAACAACATTGGAAGCAGTAGTTTTGGATCAATGACAATATTACCCAATATTGAAGCCATGTTGGAATCAGCTAAGGGTAGTACAATGGAAAATTCATACAAAGGTATTGCC
>CAIPFN010000206.1 GCA_903864265.1 uncultured Bacteroidales bacterium
AAGCGTTCCTATGATCCGGAGCAATTCTTCTTTTGTTTTTCCAAGCTTTACCTGAAGTTTACCAAGCATTTCATCTTTCTTTCCTTCTTCAAACATAAGGTCATTATCGGTTAAAAATCCAAATTTCTGTCGGAGTTTACCTTTTCTTTCATTCCAATTCCCAAGTAGTTCTGTAGTATTCATTTTTGTTGGTTTATTATAGTTCTGGTGTTTTACCGGATAAGTGTGAATTCATTTTCACTATGCAAAGGTGATCCTGTTATGGGTAGGAAGCATTACACAATTAAAAGTAAGAGTTACATTATTCACACATTTACAAACCTTCATAAACATATGAAATCAGGTTTTAGAAGCTATCCTTTAACATCGGATTTGAAAATTCAAATCCGACATTTATTTGCTGCTTAATTATAAAGAATGCAGTCCAGACTATTATACAATTTGCTAATACCATTTAATTAATTACAACACATGAATAGAATTACTTATTATCATTTTAATCAACCGACTCGAATAAAAGCAGCCTGTTGCGAAGCATTATTATTTCGGCCTGCATATTCCTGATACGGCCGAGCATATGCGAAATGGTTTCGATGCCTTCGATATTAATATCCAGCTCGTAATAAAAACGGATGAATTTCTCTACTTGAGGAAGCTGTTCGGCATCGATAAACCCGGTTTGCTCTATAGTGGTTATTTCTATCAACCCATTCTGCTCCAACAAACTGATAAATGAAATCTCAATGTTGTGACTGGCACAAAACTCATCAACAGCAACTAAATATTCGGTTTGCATGGCTAAGGTTTTAAGATTTTGATAATTCAGTAAATAACTCCTTTTGCCTGTCGGTTAGATGGGTTGGCGTTTTGATGTTCCAGGTCACAATAAAATCGCCAAAACGACCTTCGCTTTTATACACAGGAAATCCTTTGCCTTTCAGTTTCACTTTACTGCCATTCTGTGTTTCGGGCGCTACTTTTAGTTTCACCTGGCCATCTAACATATCGATTGTAATTTCGCCTCCAAGCATTGCCGTGTATAAATCAAGGTCAACCGATGAGTATAAATTATCCCCCAATCTTTTTATACTGGCGTGGTTTGCTATTGAAAATGTAATAAACAGGTCGCCGTTTGGCCCGTTGTTTCTTCCCGGACCGCCATGGCCCGGAATTTTTATTGTTTGCCCGTTTTCTATACCGGCCGGAATGGTAATCCGTATTTTCTTGCCGTTTACTGTTAAAGTTTGTTTCTCAGTTTTATAAGCATCGATAAGCTCGAGTTTTAATTCGGCATTAAAGTCATCGCCGCGGTATTTGGCTTGCCTGCTCCGGCCTGCGCCTGCAGAACCACCAAACAGATTCTCAAAAAAATCGGAGAAATCGCCATTGGATTGACCACCTGGGAACCTCTGTCCTCCTTGGTTTGATGATTGCTCGCGATGCTGATTCTGCTTTTCAAATTCGTCAGCATGTTGCCAGTCCTTGCCGTACTGGTCGAATTTCTTCCGTTTTTCGGGATCGCTCAGTACCTCGTTGGCTTCATTGATTTGCTGAAAATTCCTGTTCGCATCCTTATCGTTTGGATTTAAATCGGGGTGATATTTCCGGGCTAATTTACGGTAGGCACTTTTAATGTCCTTTTCCGTTGCTGTTTTATCTACACCCAGAATTTTATAATAATCGACGAAATCCATGGCTTTTGGGGGAAGAGTTAATGGTTATGGGTTAATGGAAAAATGTTTTAAAGTTCAAGGGTTGATAGGTTGTTGGGTTCAAAGGTTCGCAAGTGCAGAAGTTAAAACCTCTGAATAATAGCAATCCAAATGATTGTTGTAATAAAATCTG
>CAIPFN010000207.1 GCA_903864265.1 uncultured Bacteroidales bacterium
CGGCGAACAGGGTAAATCCATTCATTTAAAGTTTTCCATCCCTTCGCCGGCATTACCCGTATCAGGTTCAATGGGTTTGATCTCAGCCCGTTTTGTTAAGGCACCCCTATTCAATAAATCGATGCAAAAGTAGCCTATTATTTCAGAAATGATGTGAAAATACTGTTTTTTAAAGAGGAATGGGTTTAATCGGCTTGTTCCCTCTTAGTGAATCCGAGCATAAATAGTTGTTAAATAGTGAAATAGTGAAAAGTAAACTGTTGTTTTCATTAAGCAGTATATTCCCGTATCCGTGGCTGCCTGGAGATTTATTTCGGCAAAAAACACTGCTACAGGAGTCAGGCAAGCGCATTCTGGATTACTTTTGTTGAAAACCAATTGATTCATGAATATTATTATTATCAACGGGCCCAATCTGAACCTGCTCGGACAACGCGAACCCGGTGTTTACGGCAGCGAATCCTTCGAATCGTATTTTGCTTTATTAAAGGAACGCTATCCTGCTATCCGGCTCAGCTGTTTTCAGTCCAATATCGAAGGGGAAATTATTGATAAACTTCACGAAACCGGTTTCACCTACGATGGGATTATATTGAATGCCGGTGGTTACACGCATACCTCGGTAGCCATAGGTGATGCAGTGAAAGCGATTAAGACCCCTGTGGTGGAAGTGCATATTTCGAATGTGCATGCCCGTGAGGATTTCAGAAAGGTTTCGATGATCTCGGCCGGAATGAAGGGCGTGATTACCGGATTTGGTATGGATTCGTACCGGCTTGCGGTAGAAAGCTTCATTGTGTAATCATAAGGAATAAAAGTCTTTTTTTTGAATTCGTGCAGAATTGCAAATCTATTTCACAAAGTCATCAGGTTTCAGTTCAGTAAACAGCGTCTTTTTATTTACATAATATTCTTTCACCAGGTTACCCCTGTAGATTCCATGCACCATATTCTGGGTCAGGAGTTTGCGCTTACGGCGCAAATCGGCGAAATGGCCGTAGAAATAGAAATGAGCCCGAAGTACAGCGTAAAAATCCCTGAATCCCCCATCGAGCAAAAACTTCATGGCTGCCACGCCATCCAGCGGAAAGCGCACGGCAAAAACCGGTAAAAGAAGGTGGGAGGGAAGGTTCTTGTATAAAAGGGAAAGGTTATTACGAAAGTTCAGGTAAGTTTTTTGTGCCGATTTTTTAGGCAGGGTGCCGCCCCCTACATGAAAGACCACCGAATCGGGGCAGTACATAATTTTATACCCCCCGTTTTTAAGCCTCCAGCAGAAATCAATCTCTTCCATATGGGCAAAGAAATCTTCATCTAATCCGCCAAATTTCCGGTACAGATCGGCCCTGACAAACATGCATGCCCCGGTAGCCCAGAAAATTTCGATAGCATCGTTATATTGACCGTGATCGGTTTCAATATGTTGAAAAATACGTCCCCGGCAAAAGGGGTAGCCATATTCGTCGAGAAAGCCTCCGGCAGCACCGGCATACTCAAATTTCTCCCTTTCGTGGAAGGACCGCAGTTTGGGTTGACAAGCAGCTATCGTCTTATTCCTTTCCATCAACGCAATTACCGGCTCAATCCAGTTAGGCGTGACCTCAATATCGGAATTGAGTAAAACATAATAATCTGCTTCTACTTCGGCCAGGGCCTCGTTATACCCACGGGCGAAACCTCCGTTGGTGCGGTTGGTGATGATCCTCACTTCGGGGTAATTGTCCTGGAGAAATTCGATGGAACTGTCGGTGGAAGCATTGTCAGCAACAATCACTTCGGCTGTATCCCGGCTATGGGCAAGCACCGAAGGGAGAAATTTCCGTAGAAACTCTCTTCCGTTCCAGTTTAATATGACTACGGCTATATGTGCCAAATGTTTATGTGATTGAATGTGAGTTGCTGAGCCGAATTCTGGTAAAATATAGCTTCCGCCGATAATTTTTGGCTAATTTAGATATAATTTAATTCAAATTTCAGGAGGTCACGAATTTGAAAAAACAGTAAAAGAAAAGAATTGATTTTTGACAACTGCTTTGCCGGGACGGTTAAACCCTGAATTTGTTTATTTCGGCCCTGCCAGGCAGATGACTTTCATTTCGTAAAGGTAATCGTTGGTTATATGCTATTAGCCAGGTCTTTGTCGGTGGATTTTAATCAGTAAAAAGAGTGAAAAAACAATATTCTCAAACAGCATTTATATTTTCATCCTGCTAAAGCTATACTGTTGAATTTTATGCATTAATCAAAGGTAATGAAAATCAGTTTAAAAGGGAATGGCACAGTCAGGCACATCAACGGATTTATTCGTACGTAAAGGTTAGAACGGGATCAGCCCCTTATTTTTTCAGGTTATAGTACTCGCCGGTATGTTCACCAAACATGAGCTCTTCGTATGGTGATACATAAAGTTGGTTATCTGTATCCTTAGGCCGTTTATCATGTTCCGATCGTTTTAAATCGTATTGCCAGCTCACATTTTTCACCTCTCCGGTAACGGATGAATGAAGAATGACATAATCGTTTAAGGCCAGGTCGCGGGTATAAAATACGAACCTCATATTCGACTGATTTGCGATCTGGTAATAATGCCAGATTTCGTAGGGATACGAGTCGGGGTTCATGGTTTCCCTGATTCTTTCGTTAGGAGGTCCATACTGCAGGTAAACGCGACCACGGTCGGTTTCGTACCCTTTTTTATTGGTTGATGCGAATTCCTTTTCAACACCCATTACCGTGTTATAATATTTTATCCAGGCACCCTGTGGATCCGCCGGGCTACGCAGGCTCCAGAAAGCCAGGAAGAATTGTTGCATGGTAAGCACATTGCCTGCCGTGAGGTTGTAATTGATAAACAGTTTCTCGTTGGCCGAAGCTATAGGGAAACACATGCGGATGTATTCGCGCAGGCTATCCGCCTGAACCATCTGCGAAACAAAACTATTGGCAATAACCACATTCTGTAGTGAAATGGTATTGTACTTAAGGCCGGGGTTCGAACGTTGGATAAAAATGCGCCGGGAGGCAATTTCATTGTTATCCTTATCGCGGGCTGAAATAACCAGGTTATAATTTCCGGAAGGAAGTTCAGAGATGTCAAATTCATTAAATGCAACATTCACCTGGCTGGCTGCTTCGCGTTTGATGCGGAAGAAATTGTCGATAGGCTTTCCGGTCTCGACCGATTGGATGGAGGAGGTAACTACAAAGGGGGTTTCGTTGCCAAGCAATTCGGCGGCATGGTAAATCTCGGCATAGAAAGTCATCTTTTTGACCGTCTGGGGATAAAAATAATCCTGGTAAGGAATAAAATCATAGCCACTCTTTGCCATGGGTGAAGTGTCGGGAGCTTTTGAAAACGATTCTATCAGTTCAATATCCGAAAAGGATATTTTCTTCGTATCCGGGTTGATTGCCAGGCTGTCCTTGGCTTTAAACGGTTTCTGCCCACTGTTTTTATCGGCTATTTCCAGGTCCAGTTCATAATCACCGGCCGGAAGCGCTAAACGCTGCTGGTCGAAAACAATAAAATTGATGTGAGCGGTATCGTCAATTTCGGAAGTATGCAAATCGTATTTCAGGAAATTTTTAATGCTGTCATTTTGTTTAAACAACATGGTAACCATCACATTTCCCTGGAACTTCCCGTTATCGTTTTTGACAAAGTGAACGCTTTTCCCTAGTATGGATAAATAGGTTTCCAGGTACGTACCATGTTCGGGGGCGTAAAATGAGGCATGCGAAAGATAAGCCCTCAGGGAACGTGACTGGCCGAATGAAGCAGAAAAAATGCCCAGAAGGATTAGTAGAATGAAACACCTTTTCATAGTTCAGTTTGTTTAATGCAAAATTACATATTTATAACCATAAAGGAGGCACGACAGTTTATTTTTGTTGGCACCCCACTCTGAACAGAAAGGACTCGTATAGGATATGGATAATAAATTCTGATTGAAATTGAATAAACCTTTCACTGAAAACAACCAAAGGAAGCAAATCCTCCGGCTGATATGAACCATCACTACGCTTTTTCCCGGGCTTAGTTGCCTGATGAACAGTAAAGTTGATCAGGTAATGAATTCCCGGTGTTACTGTATTACTGCTTCTGTATTTTTAATGGAAATCATTTAAGACGCTGATATTGATCGGGATGGCGAGGTGAAGGTAAACATTTCGTATGTTCATTCATAAATCGTTTATCACGAAAGTGAATGACTGATCAGGGCCCACCTTCGTTTGCAAGGTTTTATTAACACCTTCGGAAGGATTAGGATTTTAATTAGTAAATTTGTAACCTGTTAAAATGCGCCCGGGTCATGGCCTTACCCGCATTTTTCTGGATAATCTTCCGGAAGAAACAGATCAGGATTATCTGAAAATGCTGTTTATAGACTGGAAATGAAATTCAGATCAGGATACATATTACTGCTTTTTTGCACGCTGGCAGGCGTTAGAATGGCCTTTGCCGAAGGAACAAAACAACTGGTTCCCCAGGCTAAACTGCCCGATGCGGCCGGCAATTTATATTTGTCGCATAATAATGATGTTTCAGTTCAAAATTCCTACTCCAAATTCGGGCAATTAGGGGCTGATGCGGATTACCGGATTATGTTTACGGTTAATTCCTTAACCGAAGTGGTGTACATTGGGCTCAACTCATCGGAGGTGACCAGTTCGAATCAGGGCGAATACAAGTACTATATCCGGAAACCGGACAATTCGTTGCTGGGCCCCTATAACTTTCCCGTTTTTGGGAATAACGGGTATATTGCAAACTATACCCAGGCCAATGCAGGTCCGAATCCCATCAATAATTCCGGCTATATCCCCATAACTCTGAATAACCTGACAGCAACCGGCGATTACTCGCTCGAATTCACCTTTCCCGATCCATCGCCCAATAACAACTCGTTCACCATAAAATACTTTGATATCACTGTGGCCGCTCCATCAGGGGCTTCCTTTGCTGCCATACCGGGCCGCGTTTGGGCGAAGTCGTGGCAGATCAACGTCGATTTCAGCACCCAAAGCTATTATGGCAGTTTGTATATATACTCGGATGACGGAATCGTAACAAAATTTGCCGCCGATAGCATGAAGACCGGTACTTTCAGTGTTTTCAGCAACGAAACCGGTTGCAGTTCAACAGGTACCTGGGATGTGCGGCGCAAATCGGTAAACAACAGAGTAGATGCCCTCCCACAGTATAAGATATTCCTGAACGTGCCGGATGTCATCTTCCCAATCGGTGCTCTCGGGCAGATTGTGAGCGCCGTTCAGCAACTCCCGGCCAGTTGCAATTGCTCTGTGACCTTTGTGGTTGTTGTGGACAAGCCCGGTAAAGTGACTTTAACCATCGATTGTCCGCCCTTAGGTTCCAATACCGGTGAAGATGTTACTTTAACAGAGGATGTGCTGGCCGATATCAATAACCTGATTACCTGGAGCGGAAACAATAATTCGGGCGCTCCTATGAGCAGTGGTACCAATATCGTTGTAAATATTGATTATCTGAACAGTCTGACCAACCTGCCCCTGTATGATGTGGAGGGAAATGATAAAGGATTTAAAGTAGATTATGTAAATCCCCTTCCCAACCCCTTGCCGGCAACAGGAACAAAATTGAGGATTTACTGGGACGATTCCAATCTTTCCAACTGGGGAGGGTACAACAATGCGACCATAGGGTGTCTGTATCCGGCAAGTCTGCCCATGGTAACCGGCTGTCATAGCTGGACTTTTGCTTCATCAGGTTCAGGCGGTAGTGCAAACCTCGGGAATTTTCATACCGTAAATTCATGGTGGTATTATCTTTCGGAGGGAACGGTATCCATGACGATAGTAATCAACCGCACGCCAGGGGCAGCCCTGGTCATAAGTGGAACAACCCCTGTTTGCCAGGGACAAACTGTTACCTATACGGTGCCTGTAATTGCATCGGCTACATCGTATGTATGGACATTGCCCGATGGAAGTATTCAAACCACTGCTACCAATCAGATCTCACTTACTTTTACATCTGCCGTTTCAGGGAATTTATCCGTTCACGGATCAAATACACAATGTGGTGCAGGGACTGAATCTCCGCTTTTCAATATTCAGGTAAATGCGGGAACTATCCCTACCATAACCGGAAGCAATTCTACCTGTGCAGGAAGCGATGGAAATGAATATATTACGGAGGCCGGTAAGTTTAATTATGTTTGGACCGTTTCGGCCGGCGGAACCATAACCTCCGGTGGAACGTCAACCAGCAATACAGTTACGGTTACCTGGACCACATCCGGGGCAAAAACCGTAAGCGTAAGCTACGAAGGCCAACCCCCTGCAAGTTGCTCCTCGGGATCACCTACTGTTTTTAATGTCACGGTCTATCCTTTGCCCTTGCCGGTAATTTCAGGACAGGCAACAGCTTGCATCAATAGCCCCGGCAATATATATTCTACGGCTTCAGGTATGAGTGCGTACATATGGGCTGTTCCCTCCGGCGGAATCATTAATTCAGGTAACTTTACGAGTTCAATATCGGTTACCTGGACATCAGCAGGACCGAAAACAATAAGTGTATTTTATATAGATACTCACGGTTGCTCAGCTGACATACCTGGATTATTTAACCTTACGGTCAATTCGGTTACCACTCCAACCATCACAGGCCCTTCATCCGTTTGCCTGAATTCTACAAGTAATACCTATGTTACCGAGACCGGAAACTCAAATTACATTTGGACTGTATCGGCCGGTGGCCTGATCACAGCCGGGGGGACGACTGCAAGTAGCTCGGTAACTGTTACCTGGAACACCACCGGGGCTAAAATAGTGAGTGTAAACTATTCAAATTCGTCATCCTGTGCTGCCGGTGTTCCGACGGTTTATCCCGTTACGGTAAATGCACTTCCTTTACCTGTTATAAACGGACCGGCTTCGGTTTGTGTAAACAATGCCGGAAATGTGTATTCGACACAGGCTGGCAACAATAACTATATCTGGACGGTTTCCCCGGGAGGAACAATTACAGCCGGAGGGACCACTTCAAGCAGCACTGTTGCAATTACCTGGACCACAACCGGTGCTAAAACGGTGAGCGTTAATTATTCAACTCCGGCTACGTGTACGGCGGCTGCAGCCACAGTTTACAATATTACTGTCAACCCGGTTCCTGTTCCGACAATTACCGGTCCTTCAGCCGTATGCGCAAATTCTACAGGAAATGTGTATACTACCCAGGCAGGAAATACGAACTATAACTGGATTGTTTCGGTCGGTGGTACGATTACATCGGGCGGAACATTAACAAGCAGTACGGTAACGGTAAGCTGGAATTCCCCGGGAGCAAGGAGCGTAAGTGTAAATTACAGTAATTCTTCAAATTGTGCCGCGGCCGCGGCTACGGTGTTTCCGGTGAATGTCAATTCCCAGGCTGCGCCTACTATAGCCGGACCGGCAGTGGTTTGCGCCACTTCAACCAATAATGTATATACCACCGAAGGTGGAAACACGGATTACAACTGGAGTGTTTCGGCGGGTGGTATGATAACGGCCGGAGGTACGTCAACCAGTAATACGGTAACGGTTACCTGGAATACTCCCGGTGCACAGACCGTAAGCGTAAATTATACCAACACCCTTGCCTGCTCCGCTGCCACATCAACCATTTTAAATGTTACAGTCAATCCTATGCCGACACCCACCCTGAGCGGATCGGCTACCCTTTGTCAGAATACCACGAATAATATATATAGTACCCAGGCCGGGAATTCCCTTTACTCATGGTTGGTTTCGGCAGGCGGATCCATTACTTCCGGCGGTACTTCAACGAGTAATACGGTTACCGTTACCTGGAATACTCCGGGGGCACAGACTGTGAGTGTAAATTACACCAATTCATCTTTATGTACCGCCAGCGCTGCAACGGTCTATCCGGTAACTATTAACCCGGTTCCGGTTCCGGTTGTTACCGGCCCTACCTATATTTGCAACAATACCGCAAATAATGTTTATTTAACTCAGACCGGGAATAATACCTATGACTGGAATATTTCACCTGGTGGAAATGTTTTTTCAGGTGCCACCTCCGTAAGCAGTTCTGCAAATATTACCTGGGTATCGACCGGAGCACAAACGGTGAGCGTCAACTATTATAACAGCTTTAACTGCACGGCTGCAGCACCCTATGTTTTAAATATTGTTGTATCACCCGAACCCCTGGTTTCGGCAGGATCCGGCTCTACCATCTGCGCCTCGAAGACCTTTAAACTGAACGGAACACAACAATTCTGTGATAATGTAAAATGGACTACTTCAGGAAATGGAGCGTTTAGCAATGATGCCATTCTGGATCCGGTTTATACACCCGGATCGGCAGATATCTCAGCTGGTACCGTCGTACTTACACTTACGGGTTATGGCTCCGAAGCTTGCTCAGGTAAAACGGATGTGAAGTTTGTGGCACTGAATATTGACCCTATGCCGACGGTTGATGCCGGGACCGATGGAGCTTATTGCGTGCAGGCACCCTTATTCGTTGGCGGGGCTGCGGCAACCAACTTTACCGGCCTGCAGTGGACTGCCGGTGACGGAGTGTTTGACAATGCCACTCTTCTGGCACCCACCTATCTGCCCGGGAATCTGGACTACGCTAGTGGAAATGTAACCTTAACACTTAAAGTGAAAGGCGGATTAACTTGTTCCGATCAGTATGTAACCGACGCAAGGGTGTTCAGTGTAACACCTTATCCTATTATAAACGCCGGACCTGATGATTATATCTGCAGCAGCGAAACCCAGTTTCAACTGCTGGGATCAGGAGCTCATTATTCACCTGTCAATATTCAGTGGACATTTGCAGGTGGTGACGGCACTCTGAGTGATCCGGCTATCATTCAACCGATATATTATCCGGGTACCATCGATTTGAATACGATTGACCGTACTGTACTTTTTAACCTGAACCTTCATGGTTACGGGAACTGCAGTGATGTATCGTTAAACGATCAGATAGTACTAAAGATTGACCCACGCCCTGTAAGCGATGCCGGTATGGATGCTCAAACCTGTGGACAACGGCCTTTTCAGGTGTCAGCCACAGCACAGTATCAGACATCTATTCATTGGACTACCGCGGGTGACGGGAGTTTTTCGAACCAGGGTATACTTAATCCAACCTATACTCCGGGCCCCGGGGATGTGAACCACATTGTAAAACTCACTTTAGGCCTTTCGGGATGTAACGACCTTACCGGAGCCGATTTTATGATGTTAACTGTGCATCCTGATCCTTCGGCAATCCTGAGGGGTTCAACCACCCAATGCGAAGGTACGGATGTTCCCTTAACCATTACATTTACCGGTACTCCGCCATGGAATGTTACCTATACAAACGGTAATACGTCGGTAACTATAGCAGGCATCACAAATTCTCCATACCTGTTTAATGTTACACCTGATGTGAGTACAACCTACTGGGTTACTGCCTCTGATGATTTATATTGCAATGCACCTCAGGATTCGTTGAAGGGAATAGCTTATGTTGGTATAAATCCTTTGCCTGATTTATTTGTGGTCACAGCCTCAAATAATGGATTTTATTGTGAGGGCGATACCGGGGTTTCTATTGGTATTAATAATTCCCAGACGGGAATGACTTATGAATTGCTTCATAATGGGATTACAACCGGACTCATACTGAATGGCACAGGCTCGCCTCTTCAGTTTGGGATTTTCCCGGCAATAGGTCAATATGCCGTGGAAGGAACCAATCCTGTAGGGAATTGCAAAGCTATGATGCGCGATACTGTAAATGTGGTGATGAACCCGACTCCGGTTGTGGATTTCTCATCGAACACAGCCTGTTCGGGTGACA
>CAIPFN010000208.1 GCA_903864265.1 uncultured Bacteroidales bacterium
ACCTTCTCCCGCTTGAATGGTTCACTGAAGGTGCGTCGCACTTTGTTCTGTTCCATTTCTGACAAATTGTAAAGTTATGAACTAAACTTCTTGTCAACCTATTTCATGATAAGACAGTTCACTATTCACTGTTCACTATTCACTGTTCACTGTTCACTATTCACTATTCACTATTCACTATTCACTCACCTCCTTCCCCTAACCCGGTTTAAACCTCAAACTTCTCGCCCCAATCAGCCATCAGCTGCATCACGGGTAAAAGCTTTTCACCTTCTGCCGTTAAGGAATATTCCACTTTGGGAGGGATCACTTCATAGACCTTACGGTTTACCACCCCACTTTTTTCCAGTTCCCTCAATACCTGAGTCAGCATCTTATCGTTGATGCCAACCAGTATTTTTTTTATTTCGCCGAACCTTTTCGTGCCGTTTCTTAAATTCCAGAAAACCAGTCCTTTCCATCTTCCTCCCAATACTGACAGGGTTAAATCAACCGGGCAGTAAAAAAAAGTGCCATCCAGATTATATCGTTTCATTGTTGAATTATTTTCTACAAAGGTAGAACTATTGCCTTATACTTACCAAAGGTATAGTGCTTTCATTTTGGGTAGTATATCATTTTACACAAGTATTAATCGCAATTTTGCAGGGTTCAATAAATGAGCGGGTTGGCAGGCCAAAATCAGTGAAAGTATAGCTAAGAAAGATAAAAAATACCAGCCCGCCTGGCATTTTAGATGAAACGAAATACCGCTGAACCATCACATATAAAAACTAACCATTAAACCCCAAACAAAAAATGAAAAGAGTTATCCTAAGCCTGCTTTTAGTGGCAGCAACCTTCACCATCTATTCACAAACAACCGTAAAAACATCAAAAATGGAAAATCCAACAAACAAAGAAATCGCTTTAGGCTTATCAAAAGCCATTATGACCGGCCAGTGGGACAAGGTAGATGCCTTATTAGACGAAAATTTTCAATACACAGGCGACGGACAGGCTCCTATAGGCAAACAGCAGTACATTTATTTCATGAAAGAAATGCTTTGTACCGCCATGACCAATATGGACATGAAATTCCCGAGAGTAATAGCCGAAGATGATATGGTATCGGTTGATTATACAAACGAAATGACCAACTCGGGACCTTTCTTTGGAATACCGGCAACCAACAAAAGAGTAATGGGTACAGGGCAGTTTATCCGCCGTATAAAAGACGGCAAAGTGGTGGCCGAATGGCAAACCACAAATATGTATGGTTTGATGGTTCAACTGGGAGTGATACCCGCACCCCAAACGAAATAGTGGATCAGCGACAGCGTAGTATTAGGAGGCGGCAAGAAATTGCCGCCTCTTGCCTTTATAGCCGGGCCATATGCAAATACTCCGGCATTGAATGAATTCTATCCCGAAACATCAACGCTGGCGGAATAAATAAAGCAAGGGATGCGGAGCAAATTGAGCATATCCCCGGCTTTTGATTGTTGTGCCCACCCAGGCATGAACTCCGGACCCGCCCTTTCCCAAGTAAGGGCACCCTCAGTTAAACGCAATAGCCCCTCCAACTCTGTAAAAAAGTTGTAAGGGGCTATCGTTTAGGCTAAAAAATGAATACCTGTGCGGCCTAGTATTTCATAACAGCTTTTGAAATCGTTCTTCCATCAGGCCCTGAAAGGGAGATGTAGTACAGGCCTGAAGGATACGCTGACAAATCAATCAGGGATAAATGCGAGGTCCAGGTAGGTTTTACAGGCAAGCGGCTGCCCAGTGCGGAGGTAACCGTGATGCTGCTTACCCATTCGGGTACGTTTACACGCACCAGGTCGTGCGTAGGATTGGGATAAAAACCATAGCTGTCAGCGGCAGGATTTTCATCAACGGAGGTAGGCGGGCAAATCACAGCCGTTGCCGTGTATTTACCGTTCGATAAAGCTCCGGCATCCCAGCACATATCGGTGGATGCACTCAGGTCGACGGTTTGTGGAGGTGATGTTCCAATCCCATTGTCGAACACTACACCTATGGGTATGGCAGAGTATCCGGTGATGTTATAGGAATAATAACCGTCGCTTTCCAGTGTCATGGCATTGCCGGGCCATGCTCCGGTAAGCGGGGTGCTTCCCACCCAGCTGTATACTTTGCAGCTGCTCCATGCAGTTGGCACTTTAAACCTCACCCTGATGGAGGCCGGTAAGCCGGAGATGGTATAGGTGTTTGACGATTCGTTGGAGTAGAGGTGGGTGGTTGGATTGTATGCTATGGCCCGCAGCGTGGTTGTACTGGAAATAGTAAGAGGAAGGCTGTATAAGGTTGAGGCATTGTTAGGCGCCGTATTGTTGGTGGTATAATACACCGAGGCACCTGTGCTGGTTGAAATAGTGACCGTTTGAGGGGTAAAATAGGTTCCTCCCGAAGGACTGACCATGATGGAAGGGGCTACCGCGTTAATGGTCTTGGTCCAGATGGCGTAGTCGGTTCCTGAAGTAGCCAGGGTATAATCCGAAGGTGCATTATAATTCCCACTGCCCACTTTCACTATCAGGGTGCCGTTCAGCCCGGTAATGGTGGCAACATATATATTGGTGGCTGACTGATTGACGGTTACGGCGCTTTCGCTGTGCACCTGCACTGCCCGCCGGGCAGCTATCATAGCCGAAAGGGCGGCTTTGTTATCATTCCAGTGCGCCAGAAATACGCAGGGAACCCCCGGCGATCCCATCAGGAAAGCGTAGGCGGCCAGCACATTACCGGTGAATTTATTGGCGTTGCCGGTAACATAGGTATCGTGGTTATCCACAAAAGTAACCGCGTAGCGTTTGGTGTCGCTGTGATGAATCAGACCGGCCGGTTGAGGAGTAGTGCCGTTAGCCAGCCAAACCAGTTTGGTTAAATCCATTCCCCCGTTCCACATGGCTGCATTTAACTGGAATTTGCATGGGAAATCGAAAGTGGTCGAGTTATTACTGCAGCCATTGATCCAGGCTTTACATAAATCGTAACTGCCGTCGAAATATTCCCCTACCGAGAAATAATTACCTGCTGCCACATTGTATTCATTTACAAATGAAGCACTGTATCCCTTAGTCATATCGTAACGCCAGCCGGCATATCCTATATCGTTTTTCAGAAAGGTCATATATGCTTTTATGGTATTCCGTACCACGGTGCTGAGATGATCGAGGTCGCGTGAACCATTGAAATCATCGCCTGTATCGGGTGCACCGGTAGGCATAGCCTGTCCCGGCTGATTCTTTACTTCATCCGTATTGCAGATCTGGGCAGGCCCCATAGGATAGGTCACCCCGTTATAGGTTTCGGTTGGAAAGTCCGTCCAGTTCGATTGCCCGCTGCGGTGGTTCACTACCACATCGGCAATTGATTTGGCGCCATTTGCTTTGAGAGAGGCTACCAGCGAGATTAATTCACTCTGGGTGCCGAAAGCACTGTTCTGGTCGAACCACCACACGGGAGTATACCCCATGCTGAAGGTGCTTTGACAGTTTCCGCTGGGAGGAAGCCATACCAGGCTGAAATTGGATCCGATTTCACTGGCTTTGGTGCTGAGGGTGGTCCATTTGCTGTCGGTATATGAATCCCAGTAAAAGGCCTGCAACATTACATCCTGACACTGGGCAGGAGCCTGGGCCTTCAAAGTGGATTTCCCAAGGGAAATTAATACCAGCAGAAGAAGAAAGAGGGTAGTTTTTTTCATTTTTAGTGAGTTAAGATGAAGTCCGGCCGGAAATCGCATGTGTTATTTCCGCCCCATTGATTGATTAACGAACATGCCCGTTGCAGGAAAAGCTTTTTGGAATATTCAAAAACAGGAATACAAAGCTAATCAATAAACAAGCATCATCCGTGAGAGTTCAAAAAGATAAGCGGATATTTTCC
>CAIPFN010000209.1 GCA_903864265.1 uncultured Bacteroidales bacterium
GATAGGAAGTCAATTGCAAATATAAAATAAATGATAAGAGATTGATGTATTTTTTGCAGTTTTTTGTGTAATTCCCAACAATAGCCGGATTTGTGAATGATTCCGTTTTTCCTATAACTTTGCACAGCTATAATAACAATTCAATGTGAAATGCGTTATTCCCTTCATGATCAGTTAATCAAGGAGTATTGAACCCATCAGCCAATTGATTTGTTATTGCTTTAAAGTAAATGTATGATTGAATTTGACCGTTTTACTCTGGACAATGGATTACGCGTGATCGTGCACCGCGACACCAGTACGCCTATTGTGGCCATGAATATACTTTATAATGTGGGCTCACGCGACGAAAATCCCGACCGCACCGGTTTTGCTCATTTATTCGAACATCTGATGTTTGGAGGCTCGGTGAATATTCCACGTTACGATGAACCTCTCGAAAGGGTAGGGGGCGAAAACAACGCCTTTACCAATAACGATTTTACCAACTATTACCTTACGGTTCCCGGTCATAACCTCGAAACGGCTTTCTGGCTCGAGTCGGACCGCATGCTGAACCTGGCCTTTTCACCCAAAAGCTTTGATGTGCAACGCAACGTGGTGGTGGAAGAATTCAGGCAGAATTACCTCAACCAGCCTTACGGTGATGCCTGGCTCCTGCTCAGGCCCCTGGCTTATAAAGTACACCCTTACCGGTGGGCCACTATTGGCATCGATCCCTCGCATATCGAACAGGCCGGAATGGACGAGGTACGCGAATTTTATGAACACTATTATAACCCCTGCAATGCCATTATGGTTATTGCTGGTAACGTGGAAACGCCTGACATCCGGACGATGACCGAAAAATGGTTTGGAGTGATACGTAAAGGCAGTGTCTATCATCGTAATCTGCCCGCGGAGCCTGAACAAACAGAAGCCCGCTCGCTAACCGTGTACCGCGAAGTCCCCTATGATGCCATTTATAAGGCCTGGCATATCTGTAGCCGGATGGACGACAACTTTTTTGCAACTGACCTGATTTCCGATATACTCTCAGCCGGACAATCGGGACGGCTGAATCAGCAGTTAGTCAAAAACCAGCGGCTTTTCAGCGATATCAATGCCTTTATCTCGGGCGACATAGAAGCAGGTCTTTTTGTGATAACAGGGAAACTGATGCGGGGTGTCAGCATTACTGAAGCCGAAGCCGCCTTACAGCAGGAAATTGATCTGATCTGTAGCAAAACCGTCGAAGTGACGGAATTACAGAAAGTGAAAAACAGGGTTGAAGCCATGATGGAGTTCAGCGAAATGCGGGTACTCGATAAAGCCATGAACCTGGCCAATTACGAACTGCTCGGCGATGCCGGCCAGGTAAATGAACTGGTACAGAAATATGCGGCAGTTACCGATACCCAACTGCTGGCTATCGCAAAAACGATTTTCAGAACCGAAAACTGTTCAACCTTATATTATATCGCTCAAAACAAGGAAGCCAGCCTTGTAATAGAGGAAGAATTACCCTTACCCGATGTGATTGTTTAAATCATCGTTTAAGTAATTAAACTTCCCTGAATACCAATTATACTCTATGCAAGTACTACTAACTTCTTAATCCACTCCAGGTTGAATACCTGGTTTTCATCATCTCCCTTTCTCCTTTTTTTCTCTTTCCCATCTAATTTACCTGACCCACGTTCCTGCATATTTAAAACAACAACCTAATTATAATATCCAAATCATAATGTCAACAGTCCTCAACCGGAAAATCCAGCCTGCCATTCAGCCCCCCGGCCACATCTCGCTTCCAAAGCCTGAAATATTCCGGCTGAGTAACGGGATAAACGTTTACCAGTTTAATGCAGGTACACAGGATGTCATTTCTATAGAAATGGTATTTGCAGCAGGTAGCTGGTTTCAGTCGAAGCCATTTATTGCCATGGCTACCAACCTGATGCTGCGCGAAGGAACCCGGAATTTTTCGGCTCAAAAATTATCTGAAACATTGGATTATTACGGGGCTCATTTCGAAAATACCACCGAACGTGACAACGCCTACGTGACCTTATATTCACTCAATAAACACATAGGAAATACCTTGCCCCTGATGAGTGAAATCGTGAAAAATGCGGTTTTCCCTGAAAGCGAATTCATGGTGCTTGCCGGCAAACAAAGGCAGATGCTGGAAGTGAACCGGCAAAAAGTCAATTTCCTGGCCCGTACACATTTCAATTCGCTGATCTTCGGGAGTAGTCATCCATACGGCATTTACCTCGAACCTGATGATATTGATAACGTTACCTATACTGATCTGATTGAATTTCATAAAAATCAATATCATTCGGGTAATTGTACCATTATTGTCGCCGGCCTGGTAAAACCCGGATTGAAAGAGGCGCTCGAAATGCATTTTGGCGGAAACGACTGGAGTGGTATCCGCAGCCAACGGACGCCCTGTTTAACATCAGGCTCGGAACAGAAAAATCATTTCATTTTAAAGGAAGGCGCCATGCAGTCGGCAATACGTATCGGTGGACTGATGTTCAGCCGCAGCCATCCCGATTTTGCCGGTATGAAAGTCCTCAATGCAATTCTGGGGGGATATTTTGGTTCCCGCCTGATGAATAACCTTCGGGAAGACAAAGGCTACACTTATGGCATAGGTTCTTCGGTGGTTCCCTTGCGCGACGGGGGCTATTTTGTGATTTCGGGCGAAGTAGGTGCCGATGTCACTAACGAAGCCTTAACCGAAATAAAATCTGAACTTAACCGTTTATGCAACGAACCGGTTCCCGAGAGTGAGCTTTCGTTGGTTCGCAGTTACCTCTCGGGCGAAATGCTCAGGGCTGTCGATGGACCCTTTGCCCAGGCTGACCTGTACGGCGAACTGATAGAAGACGGCCTCGATATTTCGCATTATGAGGAATTGATTGATACGGTTCAAAATATCACTGCCCGACAATTGCAGGACCTGGCAATCAGGTATCTGAATCCCGACAACTTGTATACACTCGTGGTCGGACCTGAGAAAATTTAATGACTACATTTGTGCTTTCCCAAATAACAACAGCCTACATGAAATCAGGGTTCAGCATTCTCAGACAAATAATACTGCTGTCTGTTTTTTTAGTGTCTCTGTTCAACGCAAACGCCCGTACCACAGCTTCCGGTTTTGAACCGTGGAATATGGCTTACCCTGATTTTGATTCCGATGTTCGTCCTGTACAGGCCCTGTCAAACGGTATGCTCTGCCCGGTTCAGGCAAAAACACTTGTTCCCCCAATCATAACCCTTACCGTAATACCCCTGGCCGGCATGGCACAATTAAGCTGGGTTACTTCCGATCCTGTTCTGCCCGGAACCTACCAGGTTGAAAGACAGGCCGCCTCATCCGGTTTGTGGGTGACTATCAAACAAGTGGCCTACACCGCTTCTCTGGTTTATACCGATACCATTTCCTTCCCATACTGCACCTCCACAAATTTCTCCTATCGCGTCCGTTTCGTATCGGTTTCAACAGTCGACAATGCTACATCCAATATTCCGGCTGATGTTTTTTTATGGGATCAAACCCCACCCGCCAATGTACAGAATATTATGGTAAGCATGACTTCCGGCACGGCTGCATCGGGTTATTTCCCCGAAATCAGCTGGAACCTGCTAACCGGCGACGATATATCCAAATACCAGATTGACCGCTTCAACGGGTTTAGCTGGGATAGCATTACTTCAGTTCCTGCCGACTCCAACCGGTATTACGATACTTCGGTTCCCGACGGTTGTGATACCTCCTACCAGTACGTTATCTTTTCCATCGATAAATGCGGGCACCGCAGTGCCGCCGATTTCGGCCTTTTTGTGCAAACCCTTCATCTTTCAATGCCTCCGGCTATCGATGGCTGCGAAAGGCTGGCAAAACTGACATGGAATTCGTACAAGCTGATGCCAGGTGGCCTGGGTGGATACAAAATCTACCGTAAGGACAATTACGGCGCCCCGGTGGTGGTTACTGATATAAAGGATACTACCCTGAATGTATATTCCTATGCCGATGCTTTCCAGTTTGTAAACGGGCATTATTATACTTACTACGTACAGGCATATAGTGCCAGTGGTTCCGTGTTATCGTATTCCTGCTGGCCCACACGTAAATATACCGGTCCTGATTTACCTGATTCCATTTATATTACCAATGTAACCGTTGAATCAGATAGTTATATACGTGTAAGCTACCATGTTTCGCCCGATTCAACCGTTACAAAACTGCTGCTCGAACGTTCCGGTGACGGAGGAACTCTTTTCCAGGCTATCGATTCCATTACGGGTTTCACGGGTTATGTGCTGCCCGACAACTCTATAATTGACAGTACAGCGGAGGTGCACAGTCAAAACTATTTCTACAGGCTGATTTCGATCGATGCCTGCGGAAATAAAAAGCAGTCAGTCAATGTTTCTCAGTCAATATACCTTCAATGTTCGGCGGCAGCAAATCAAAACACAATCGGCTGGAACAGTTATGCCTCCTGGCTCAGGGGTGTGGAAGGCTACAAAGTTTTCCGTACGGTGGATGATTTGCCGGTTACCGGCGACATACAGGGGAGCCTTACCCCCCTCACTCTTTTATACACCGATCCATTAACGGGTGTGGATGCTACCCGCAAAGTATGTTACTGGGTAACAGCCGGTGAAAACCCGGGCAATCCCTATATGCTTAATGCCATCTCACTTTCAAACACATGCTGCATCATCAAGGAACCTCTGGTGTTCATGCCTAATGCCTTCCATCCGGGTGGGGCTAATAACCGTTTCCGCCCTGTAGCCTCCTTTATTGATCCTCAAAGCTTCAAAATGACCATTTTCAACCGCTGGGGGCAGCAGATATTTGAAACTACGGATCTGGTAAACGGATGGGATGGCTTTTTTAACGGAGCACTTGCGAACACAGGCCTGTACGCTTACCTGTTAACCTATAAATCGGTGGGAGGGAAGGATTATTCCAAACGAGGCACAGTGATGCTGGTAAAGTAAAGTGGACAGTATCTCAGATCAGCCATTTCGGATTGTTAGTGGTTTTGGATTGAGGTGCTCAGCAGCCCGGATCTGAAAATGGATATAACAACAGCATGATTCATTCCCTGCCGCCTCTTATGTTCTTTACCCGGCATGGGCTTCCTGCTGCAAATTCCGTTCTGCGAAAGCTATATAAGTTTTAATCTGCCTGTTAAGGCTGCGTTTTATTCTTAACCCATCTTGCAGCCTTTCCCCTAAAAAAGCAGAAAAAACAGGTTAAAACCAGTTATTTTCAGGTCCCAATCGGGTTTTTGAGGCCAGTTTATTTCGTATGTGTCTGATATTCAATACAAGGTTTTTTATATTTTGA
>CAIPFN010000210.1 GCA_903864265.1 uncultured Bacteroidales bacterium
CAATCCGCCCCAATCCCCTTGCTTATCCATAGTAATTTTCTCATACTTACAGCCCTTTATTTGCGGGCCTTCTGAAACGCCCTATTCATAAGGGTTTCATGACTTATTAAGGGTTTAACCCGCACATATACAGTTAGATAATACCTCTTTACCGGATTTTTGTTAATAACTGTATTTGACTTATCCCGATTGCATAGTGTAAATTTGTAATTCCTGACCAAAACCACAAAGGCTGCTCAATTCAATTCTGCGGACTTTCAGGATTTTTTTATTTTTATTAACCGAGAACGAAGAACACTATGGATGCTAATCTTTTTTCACAACTCGATTCCTTTGTTGAAGAGGGTGCAAAAAATGATTTTTATGGTAAAGTACTTGAGCAACGCCAGCGACCCGAAATCCATGAGCCTGAATTAGTTGAACAGGCCATGGAGGAAAAATCTGTGATCGTTCCCAAATCCGAACCTATCTTAATGAATCAAACGAGTAGTGAAAACCCGATTACCAAAACTATGAAATCATACACCCACGAGGAAGTGCTGGAAGCTGCCACAGTTTATTTTCAGGGCGACAAGCTCGCGGCGAGTGTGTGGATGAATAAATATGCCCTTAAAGACAGCGACGGCAACATATATGAGCTCACCCCCGACGATATGCACCACCGCCTGGCTTCGGAGGTGGCCCGTATTGAATCAAAATACCCTAATCCCCTGAGCGAAGAAGAACTCTTCGAACTCTTCCGCAACTTCCGTTATATCGTACCCCAGGGAAGTCCCATGGCCGGTATTGGAAACAACTTCCAGGTTTCATCCCTGTCCAATTGCTTTGTAATTGGCAGCGACGGTAACCAGGATTCATACGGCGGCATCATGAAAGTGGACCAGGAACAGGTGCAGCTGATGAAGCGCCGTGGGGGTGTCGGACATGACCTCTCGCATATCAGGCCTTCAGGTAGCCCGGTGAAAAACAGCGCCCTCACTTCCACCGGTATCGTTCCCTTCATGGAACGCTTCAGCAATTCCACCCGCGAAGTGGCCCAGGATGGACGACGGGGCGCATTGATGCTTTCCATCAGCATTAAACATCCCGACAGCGAAAACTTTATCGACGCCAAAATGGAACAGGGCAAGGTTACCGGCGCCAACGTATCTGTGCGTATCGACGATGGCTTTATGCGTGCCGTAAAGGATAATGGCAAGTATAATCAGCAATATCCTATCGATTCGGCCAACCCTTCCAAAATACAGGAAATCAATGCCCGGGCATTGTGGGAAAAAATTATTCACAACGCCTGGAAATCGGCCGAACCGGGAATCCTTTTCTGGGATACCATCATCCGCGAATCGGTACCCGATTGTTATGCCGACCTGGGATTTAAAACCCTTTCGACCAACCCCTGCGGCGAAATTCCACTTTGCGCCTACGACAGCTGCCGGCTGATAGCTATCAATCTTTACAGCTATGTCGAAAACCCGTTCACTCCCCAGGCTTCCTTCAACACTAAATTGTTTATCCAACATTCGCGATATGCACTCCGTATCATGGACGATATCATCGACCTTGAAATGGAGAAGATTGAAGGCATTCTGAACAAAATAAAATCTGATCCCGAGGACGACGAAACCAAGCGCACCGAAAGAATTCTCTGGGAGAAAATCCGCGAAAAAACCCTGCAGGGCCGCCGTACCGGCATAGGTATTACCGCCGAAGGGGATATGCTCGCAGCCCTGAACCTGCGCTATGGTACCGACGATGCTACCAGCTTCAGTGTCGACATACATAAAACACTGGCTATAGAAGTGTATGGCGCTTCCGCCGACCTGGCTGCCGAAAGAGGAGCCTTCCCTATTTTTGATATGGAACGCGAACGTAACAACCCGCTTATCAACCGTATACGCGAAGCAGCTCCTGAGGTATATGCCAAAATGGAGAAGTATGGCCGCCGAAACATCAGCATGCTTACCATAGCTCCAACCGGAAGCGTAAGCATATGTACCCAAACGGCTTCGGGTATAGAGCCAGTATTCATGGTGAGTTACAAACGCCGCCGCAAAGTTAATCCGAACGACAAAAACGTCCATATAACCTTCGTCGACGAAATCGGAGATTCCTGGGAAGAATACAACGTGTTCCACCCCAAGTTCCTCGATTGGATGAGCATCAACGGGTATGACATCGAAAATGCCATTTCGATGAGCGAAGAGGCCTTGCAGGCTATAATCGAAAAGTCACCCTATTACAAAGCCACCAGCAACGATATCGACTGGCTGGCCAAGGTTCAGATGCAGGGTGCCATTCAGAAATGGGTCGACCACTCCATCAGCGTTACCGTTAACCTGCCGGCCGACGCCACCGAAGAACTGGTGAGCAACGTGTACCTCACAGCCTGGGAAAGCGGCTGCAAAGGCATGACCATTTACCGCGACGGATCCCGTTCGGGTGTGCTGGTCAGCAACGAAAGCAAAGAGGTGGAGATCGACGAATTCCAGGAAACCAAAGCCCCGCACCGTCCTATTGAACTGGAAGTGGAAGTGGTGCGCTTTATGAACGAATCCGAACGCTGGATTGCCTTCGTGGGATTACTCAACGGAAAACCCTACGAAATATTTACCGGCAAGAGCACGGACTTCTATATCCCCGACTACGTAAAAAAAGGATGGGTGATCCGGATCAAAAAGGATGAAAATACCTCGGCACGCTACGATTTCGAGTATGAGGACAGCTACGGCTACCGCGTTACACACCGCGGCCTCTCGCGTTCGTTCAAGAAAGACTACTGGAACTATGCCAAGCTGATTTCCGGTATCCTGAGGCACGGAATGCCCTTGCCATATGTGGTCGAACTGATCGATAACCTGAGTTTCGACAACGACAGCATTACCACCTGGAAAAATGGCGTGGTCCGCGGTTTGAAGAAATTTATCCCCGATGGCACCCAAACCGGGCATCACTGCCCCCAATGTAAAGAGAAAAATACTATCGTGTATAAGGAAGGATGCATGAGCTGTACCGTTTGCGGTTACAGCAAATGCGGCTAGTGTGTACTTTGAGTATCACTTGTATACAAAACCACGGCTCTTTTTACAGCCGTGGTTTTTTTTAACCAGGCAGTGCTCAGAATATTTTTTTATGATAATCATAGGTCTGGTTATCGCGGAAGGCAATAAATTTACGGGCGATAAGCAGGAAAATGGGTAGGTTATGCCTGTTGAAATATTCAATAGCTTCGGGTTTGGCATGGCAGGCATCAGCTAATACTGTAAGCAGGGAATAATCGTTTTTCTGCAGCCACAAATAGGCATTCGGATCCCCGTCAATAGCTCGGTCCAGGGCACCTAAATGAACATAGCCGTTTTTCATCAGCCACTCAAAGGCTTCTTCGCTGCCACGCAGGCATTTGCTCAGGGCACCCAGTTCGGGATAGCCGTTTTTCATCAGCCATTCGAATATTTCCTCGTTTCCGCCTAAGGTCTCGGCAAAAGCAAGCAGTATTTTGGGCTCGTATTCTAACATGGAGGATTAGGTTCTGTGGTTTATGAGGTATGGTTAAGCGACAATGAGAAGGGTTAAGAAATGAAAAAGTAATTTACTTATTATATTGCCACGTCCAAAAAATGCATACATTTTATCACTCCTGCCTCCATAACCCTTCCCCCAACCTGCCTCTGCTTCTAATAATTCATTAATCACTTAACCCTTTTCATTTTCACTTTTCACTATTCATTTTTCATTTTTCACTTTTCACTTTTCACTATTCACTCAATAAAAAACTTCCGCCTTAATTCCCATCGCTTCAATCCTTCCAACCAGGGCATCAAACTCGGTTTCAGGTACTTTTTCAAGGGTATTGTAGGGCGTCTGCCGGTCGATAGGGTAGAGCATCACCTGCCTGGGGCGGATTTCCCCTATGTGTTTCAGATATAAGGATATTTCCTCTTCCGTAGTATTGTCTACGCGTTTTCCTTCAACTTCCCCGCGGATCAGCATGGTTTGTATAACCAGGTTCCCCCCGAAATTCTTTAACTCCTGAATTACTTTTTCAAGGCTAATAGGGAAAGTAGGCCTGTTGATAGCCTGGAAAGTAGCATCGGTACCCGCATCCAGTTTCAGTACATTGTTGTCGAGCCGTAAAAGCGCCCGCTTCACATTTTCCCTGTCGAGGCGGGTAGCATTCGAAAGCACTGTTACCAGAGCTTTAGGGAAAAACTCGTCGCGCAGGCGTATGGTGTTGTCAATAATAGTTTCAAACTCCGGGTGTAGCGTGGGTTCCCCGTTTCCGGCAAAAGTGATGTTATCCGGATCGAGACCGCCGGTTTTTAAGGCTTCGAAACGACTTTGCAGCGATGCATTTATTTCAGCTGCCGTGAAAAGGGACTGTTTTTCCTTTTTGTGGCCATTCGTCAGGCCGCATTCGCAGTAAATGCAATTAAAAGTGCAGAGTTTGCCCTGCAAAGGTAAAAGGTTAATCCCCAGCGAAATGCCGAAACGACGGCTTTTTATAGGGCCAAAAACAATTTCATCAAATAGTTTACCAGACATTGTGAGTGTTTTAGTGAGCCGGTCGAATGTGCTTATCACAATCATCCGGCTGCAAAAGTACGCTAAGTAACTCACGGTATAGATTTAATGTCATTAATTTATCCACTACCAGAAGGTACTCATGACCGAAAAGGAAATTGCCATACCACATGCAGCCTGGGGATGATTCCGCCGAACGGGATGCGGATAGAAGGCTTTCGGTGCTTCGAAAGAATAAATATACCCGGAAAACCTTATATAAAAGGCTTCCCGGACTCATGCAATTTCAGGTTTGTCCAGAGCCGGAGAGCTGAAGCCATATTTTGATAAGACTTCGTGAAACACCATGCTTTCTATGCCTCGGAGGAGAGAAAACAATGGCTCTGAGGGTGCTGAACGCCCTAAAATCGGGTGCGAC